>NZ_JANSIV010000100.1:0-1864 GCF_047502705.1 Synechococcus sp. H70.1 | reverse complement strand
TGCTGTGCCTGCTGTTTGATGCGGCGGACAATCGAAGTTGGCTGCAGGAAGTGAAACACAAAGCGAAAGTAGGGGATCAGTAGCAAAAACGAGGCCGTGCCCAGCAGTAAATTAAGCCCGATCAGCAGTCTTGGATTGTCGAAGAAACCAAGGGCCATCGAGCTCCACAAACTGACCACATTGGCCAGGATGAGAAAAAAGAACAGGTAGAAGTTGACCTTCTCGCGCAAAAATAGCTCGGTGACCTTGGGGGTAAAGCGGTCCGCGCTCAACTGCACCACAATCGCCACCACCGAGAGGGTGAAGCCCAGCACCCCCGACAGCACCTGGGCCAAGGTGGCAACAAATTCCTGCAGTGCTCCTGGATCTTGAATTGGCCTGGCCAGCGTCAGCTCCATGCCCGCCTGGAGCCAGTGGGATCCGCCCCAAGCCCACAACAGTCCAGCCGCCACCACTGCAGCGCTCCAGGGCAGAAGTTGACGGCGACGCATGGCCAGGGGGTTCAATACTCGCTTAGAAGAGCTTCCACAAACTCATAGCTGGAAAAAGGTCGCAGATCCTCTAGCCCCTCGCCGGCACCAATAAAGCGGATAGGCAAGTGCATCTGCTGGGTAATGGCCAGGGCAATCCCCCCCTTGGCGGTGCTGTCGAGCTTGGTGAGGATGACGCCGGTTAGCTTGGCCACTTCGGCAAACACCTGGGCCTGGCGCAGGCCGTTTTGCCCTTGGGTGGCATCCAAAACTAAGAGGCTTTCCACCTTGGCCTCAGGCGCTTTCTTGTCGATGATGCGGCGGATCTTGGCCAGCTCCTCCATCAGGTTTTTCTTGTTTTGTAGCCGGCCTGCTGTATCCACCAGCAGCAACTCGGTGCCTCTGGCCTTGGCGGCTGTAATGGCATCAAACACCACCGCCGCCGGATCGGCATTGGGGGACGGGTTGGCGATCACCTCCACCCCAGCGCGTTCCGCCCAGATCTTGAGCTGCTCGACAGCGGCAGCGCGGAAGGTATCGGCAGCAGCAATTAGACACTGGTAGCCAGACTCGCGGGCCACATGGGCAATTTTGCCAATGGTGGTGGTCTTGCCCACCCCATTCACGCCTACGATCAGCCAAATGTTGAGCGTGCCCCGCTGCGGCGCAAAGGTGGGATCCCCCACTGTCAGCATCTGCCGCAGCTGCTGCTTGAGGTACTTCACCGCCTCCTCTGGGGGTACTACCTCTTCGCGCAGGCGTCTTTGCAGGGCCTGAATGATCTGCTCAGTGGCCTCAACCCCCACATCCGCCTGCAGCAACATTGCCTCAATTTCCTCGACGGCATCCTGGTCGAGAGGGCCGCGGCCCACTAAGGCTTTTAGCTGGTTGATGAGGTTAAGGCGGGTTTTGCCTAGACTTCGCCGCAGCTTTTGCAGCCAGGAGATCTCTTCTATGGAGATCTCTTCGGGTTTGCGCCCTTGGGCCGCCAGGATCTCGGCTGACCAGCGAAAGCCCTCGTCGAAAACCAGCTCTTCTGCGGCTGACTGCGGCGCTGGGGCAGGAGGAGGGGCTACCGCAGCTACACCTTCTGGCTCCGGCTCCTCCATGGCAGTAGCTGCAAGGGCCTGCAGGCGCTCGGCAGCGCGAGGAGCCAGATCAAAAAAGGAAGGTGCAGCAGCCGGCTGGACAGGGGGCGAGGTGGGAGAGACCGCCTCAGTTGCTGCCGCCTCTGGGGCAGAGGGCTGGGATCCCTTGCTTGCAGGCGATTCTGGCGCTGGGGCGGCTGGGGAGGCAACCTCTGCTTGAGTGGCTTGGGCTGCAGCCCGCGCCTTTAGGTTGGCATAGGCAGCTCTCTTATACACATCTTAAGCTCCCGACGACTCCTAACGAGT
>NZ_JANSIV010000099.1:0-808 GCF_047502705.1 Synechococcus sp. H70.1 | reverse complement strand
TACCAAAGTGGCCCTGCCGGGCAACAGCCAGCAGGGCCATCCACAGTTTAGGTTTTGTCCTAGGGCAACAGCCGCGTCTCGCCGCCAATGGGCCCAAAGATGGCGTCGTCGCCCAAGAAGAGCCATTCTCCTGTCGGCGGCAGGCGGCGGCCTTCTGGGGGCAGCTCATAGGGATCCGCCGCCGCAAGATTGATGCCAGTAAATCCCAGATCCTGCATGGCCGCTGCCGTAATGCGGCTAAGAGCGGGGCGCAGGGGCGGAGGGGGCAGGATAGGCGTCATCAGCTCAAGGCCCAACGTCCCCCGCCAGTGACCTTCTGGTGGCCCCTCCGGCTCCACCGGCACATTGCCAAGTCCGCCAAGGCTGTTGTACTGAGCCGTGGCCTGAGGGCCCGCAAAGCGCGGGTTGTTGGTGCCACTGTTACGGAGAAGGGACCTCCAGTTGGGCCCGAGGCCAAAGCCGAGCGCATGGCCCAACTCGTGCAGAACCACGTGGAATAGACTCCCCTGAGCTTCTAGCCTGGCCAGATCGGCAGGATCCAGCCCTACTCTGCCATAGGGGATAATGCCGATCCCGGGCCGGGGAGAGCCACAGGGGCCAGCTTCGCCAAGGATCCCCCCCGGAGCGCTAGGGGCAAAGAGAGGCCGGGCGCCGGTCACCTGCACCAAGATGTCGTCCACCCGGCGATTGACCAGCGCTGTTGGCGGGAAACCACCTCCGCAGAAACCGGCCGGCAGTGTTACGGCAACATCGGGCAGATCGCCGGTGATGATCTGCTCCCAGCGCCGGGCCGCTTGCAGAACAATGT
>NZ_JANSIV010000098.1:0-814 GCF_047502705.1 Synechococcus sp. H70.1 | reverse complement strand
AATGCCGAGGTACCCCAAACCTTTGGACTCATCCTGCAGCTTCACGGCCAGGCGATAGACATAGCGCTCTTGGCCTTGAATGATTTCCTTGCCCTCCATCTGGAAAATCCCTTGCCGCTCTAGGTCGGCTAGAGCTTGGCAAGTGAACTCCAGCCACTGGGGGTACTGCCGAGCCCCCTCTTGCAGGGAAGTGCCCAGCAGGTCGCCAAACCAGGCACGGTCGGTGGCATTTTGCAAAATCAGCACCCCCTGGGGATCCCTGGCCCATATGGCTGCCGGCAGGGCGTCCAAGAGGGCTTGCAATTGGGCTTCCCGCAGCCGCAGATTGTCTTCCAGTTGCTTTTGCTTGGTAATGTCTCGGCCGACCCCGCGAATAAACTGCAGCCGGCCCCGCCGGTCGAAGATGCCCTGGTTGATCCACTCAAGCCACCGCACCTGTCCCGCCGCGTCCACCATCCTATCAACCCTCGTGAAGGTGGGCTGCTGAGGGGTGAGCTGGGCTATTTGCTGCCGCACCTGCTCTTGCTCCTCTGGCAACAAGGCCTCGACCCAGCGCCGGCCCCGCCAATCGCCCAAAACCCTCTGGCAGACTTCGTTGCACTCCACCAATGTCGTGTCGGGCCGCGCCAGGGTGACGATATCGGGAAAACCAACCTGGGCCTGATGCAGCCGTCGCCTTTGCCAGAAGACAAGCGCCAGAAGCGAGGCTGCCCACAAAAGCAGCCACGGCCAGTTGCGCAAAGTATCCCTGACGACTAGGCTAACGGTTTCTAGAAGCCCCCCAGGAATAGTCATGACGGCTTAGCATTACTAA
>NZ_JANSIV010000097.1:40997-77780 GCF_047502705.1 Synechococcus sp. H70.1 | reverse complement strand
GGGCCGAGCTAAGGGGAGCAAACCTGGACGGCACGGATCTGAGAGGAGCAAACCTAAAGGGCGCAAAACTAAGTCCCGGCTGGGATCGATTTGTCGACTTGAGCGGGGCCATCCTCCCCGACGGAACTATCCATCCCTAGGCGGATCCCTTTGCTAGACTACCCACAGCGTCGCCCCTTGGGTTTTGTGGATTGATTGAGTTGGACAAAGCCTTTGGCGGCGTCAACAGTAAGTTTTCAGGGGATGCGGGCACTGGCAAGCGGGTCTTCGGCAGCGCCTCCATCCAACGGCCTCCCAAGACCAACAACTTGTGCAGGACTCCTAAGTTCTCCGGCTAGGGCAGCTCTACCGAGGTAGGCTTAGAAGCATAGGTTAGGCCCCAGCCCAACTTCTCGCGCATGACGCGGAAGAACTCCGGTCGGCGGAGGCGAATCAAATCTGTCCAGTAGGGGGCGCGGACAACGCGGATTTGGTCTTCTGGCAGGATGTAGCAGCCGGCATTGCCGTCGGCTACCAAAACCAGCGGTTGGGGGCTGGCGGGGCTGATCCACACCTCTTCCGAATCGGGAAAGACCAGAGCCCGTGAGGCCATTGAGTGGGGACAGATAGGGATCAACTGCAACACCGGCAGACTGGGAGTGATGACAGGCCCTCCCGCCGAAAGGGCATAGGCCGTCGAGCCAGTGGGGGTGGCTAAAATGATGCCGTCGGCAGCTACATCCAAAGGTGAGTGCTCCCCAATGGTTACTTCAAAGTGGCACATGCTGGTCAAGGGCTCGCGGTGCAGCACCATTTCATTGAGGCTGAGCACCTCCCAGCGCAACTCATGGCCGCGGTAGGCCTGCACCAGCAGCATGCTGCGGCGATCTAGGATGTACTCGCCGGCAATGGCTGCCTTGGCCGCCTCTTCTAGGTGGCTGAGGTATGTCTCCGTCAGAAAGCCCAAGTGGCCAGTGTTCACGGCCAGCAAAGGGATCCCTTTGGGGGCCAGTTGCCGGGCTGCTGCCAAAACAGTGCCATCTCCCCCCAGCACCACGGCAAACTTCATGCTTTCGTCAAAGCCGGCGGGGGCCAAGCTGTCCACCTTCGTCAAGCAAACGGGACTATCGGGCTTGGCGTAGCCGAGAATGCCGCCCCAGTTGGGGGCAACACAGACCTCCCAGCCCTGTTCTTGAAACCAGCGGGCCAAGGTTTCGCTGCTGCGCTTGGCGGCGGGCTTGGCGTCGTTGTAGAGGATCCCAACTTTGGGCTTGCTCATGGGGCAGTGGTGAGGCAGAGGGTGCCAAAACTTTATCAGTTCTGGAATAGCTGCAGCAAAAAGTAGCTAGCCCCAGGGTTCTACCCAGATCCCTTGCCTTAGAATCGGGCTGAAAGGGCTCCCCAGATTAGGTCTGTGTTTGCGTTGGTCTGGACAGGCTGAGGGGAGTGGAGATGCATTGCCAACCCCGTTCTCACCCCATGCAAGCCTGTACCCTGATTGCCCGCGCCAAGATCAATCTTTACCTGGAAATCCTCGGATCCCGCCCCGATGGCTATTCCGAGGTGGCTATGATCCTGCAGAGCATTGCTTTGGCAGATCGCGTGCGTCTCCAGCGCCGTGCCCACGGCATCCACCTAATCTGCAGCCACCCGGAGGTGCCGGCAGATGGCCGTAACCTAGCCTACCAAGCGGCTGAGCTGCTGCAAAAGGAATGTCAGGCCGATCTGGGAGTGGAGATCCAGCTGGAAAAACAGATCCCAGTAGCAGCGGGCTTGGCGGGCGGCTCAGCGGATGCGGCGGCAGTTTTGGTGGGACTCAACCAGCTCTGGGGCTTGGGCCTAACGGTAGGAGAACTCCAGAACTTGGCGGCGCGCCTGGGATCCGATATTCCCTTCTGCGTACAGGGAGGGACGCAGCTAGCCACGGGGCGGGGAGAAGTTTTACAGCCCCTGGCCGACTGGGAAGGGATCCCCCTGCTCTTGGCCAAGCCCCGGTATCTAGGGGTTTCCACCGCCTGGGCCTATCAGGCCTTTCGCACTCGCACTGCCGCTTCCTTACCTTCTGTCGCGTCCTCCTTGCCGAGCTTGCCCCAGGTGCTGGCTGCTCTGGAGCAGCGGGATCTGCTGGCCTTGGCCCGCAGTTTGCGCAACGATCTGGAACAGCCAGTTTTGGCAGAGTACGCCATTGTGGGAAAATTGCGCCAGGCCTTGCTTGAGGCAGGGGCATGGGGGGCCTTGATGTCGGGCTCGGGGCCGACGGTGTTTGGGATCATGCCCAGCCTGGAATTGGCCGCCCAAGCCCGCGACAGCCTGCGTCGCCACTTTCCGGAGGTGGATTTCTGGGTAACCCAATCTGCTCCCACCGGCATCTTGCTCGAGCCGGATCCCCAGCCGCTTGACCCCCCCTAGAGGTGCCCGCTAGCTTGGCTGGGAAAAGGGCCCTGGCCGCCCCTGCCTTGGCAAACCTTAGAATTAAGAGAAATTAAGAAAGATCGGCTTGGCCGCGGGCTAGAGAGGAAGATGAGCGAAAGAACGCTTTTTGACAAGGTCTGGGACGCCCATACGGTGCGGGTTCTGCCCTCGGGGCAGACGCAGTTGTTTATCGGCCTGCACCTCATCCACGAGGTGACCAGTCCCCAGGCTTTTGCCATGCTGCGGGAGCGCCATCTGCCGGTTCTCTTTCCGGAGCGCACCGTGGCTACAGTGGATCACATCATTCCCACGGACAACCGGACGCGGCCCTTTGCGGATCCCTTGGCGGAGGAGATGATCCAGGAGCTGGAGCGCAACTGTCGCCAATACGGCATCCGCTTTTACAACAGCGGCTCCGGTCGGCAGGGGATCGTGCATGTGATTGCGCCGGAGCAAGGGCTGACGCAGCCGGGGATGACCATTGCCTGCGGCGATAGCCATACTTCTACCCACGGCGCCTTTGGAGCAATTGCCTTTGGTATTGGCACCAGCCAGGTGCGGGACGTGCTGGCCACCCAAACCTTGGCCCTGTCTAAGCTCAAGGTGCGCCGTATCGAGGTTCAGGGCAGCCTGGGGCCAGGAGTTTACGCCAAGGATGTTATCCTGCACATCATCCGCAAGCTGGGGGTCAAAGGCGGGGTGGGCTACGCCTACGAGTACGGCGGCAGCACCATCGAGGCAATGAGCATGGAGGAGCGCATGACCCTCTGCAACATGTCCATTGAAGGGGGAGCCCGCTGCGGCTACGTTAATCCCGATGCGGTAACCTTTGAGTACCTAAAGGGACGGGAGTTTGCTCCTCAGGGATCCGACTGGGAGGAGGCAGTGGCCTGGTGGAAAAGCTTAGCCAGCGACGCCGACGCTGTCTATGACGATGTAGTGGTGTTTCAGGCCTCTGAGATTGCCCCCACGGTCACTTGGGGGATTACCCCCGGCCAAAACATTGGGGTAGACGAGCGGATCCCTGCTCCCGAGGAGCTGCCAGAAAGCGAGCGGGAGCTGGCTAGGGAAGCCTATGCCTACATGGGTTTGCGGCCTGGGGATCCCATTGTGGGCACGCCAGTGGATGTCTGCTTCATTGGCAGCTGCACCAATGGCCGCTTGAGTGATTTGCGGGAGGCGGCCAAGATTGCCAAAGGACGGCGGGTAGCACCTGGAGTGAAGGCGTTTGTCGTGCCTGGCTCGGAGCGGGTCAAGCAGGAGGCGGAACGCGAGGGCCTGCGCGAGATCTTTGAGGCGGCAGGGTTTGAGTGGCGGGATCCCGGCTGCTCCATGTGCTTGGCCATGAACCCAGACCGCCTGGTAGGCCGGCAAATCAGCGCCTCTTCTTCCAACCGCAACTTCAAGGGCCGCCAGGGATCCCCCACGGGACGCACCCTGCTGATGAGCCCGGCCATGGTGGCGGCAGCGGCAGTAAGCGGCAAAGTGGTGGACGTGCGGGAACTGCTCTAGCCAACCCTCCCCTAGCAGGGTGAGCCCGTGCCACCAAGCTTGCTTTCTGGGAAGGGCTAGGACTGCAGCAGCGGGTAGAAGTGCCCTACCGGCCCTTGTCCTGCGCCGATGGCCAGAGGATGCCGCAGGGCGTCGGTAACATAGGCCTTGGCCGCCAGTGTTGCCGTCAGGGGATCCTTTCCCCAAGCCAGTTGTGCTGCAATGGCTGCCGAGAGGGTGCAGCCGGTGCCGTGGGTGTGACGGGTGGGGATGCGCTCGCTTTTGAGGACCTCCAGCCGCTCGCCGTCAAACCACACATCCACCCCCTGCAGTTCCCCTGGCATACCTCCCCCCTTGACGAGTACAGCCTTACAGCCCAGGGCGTGGATGCGGCGGGCCGCTTCCTCCATATCCGCCAGCAACTGCAGCTCCATCCCTGCCAAAATCTGAGCCTCGTAGCGGTTGGGGGTAACGACCTGAGCCAGAGGGATCAGCCGCTCGCGGATGGCCTGGATGGCATCCTCCGCCAGCAGCTTGGCCCCCGTGCGGGAGACCATCACCGGATCCACTACCAGCGGCTGCAGCGCCCAGCGTTCCACCTGGCGGGCCACCTCCCCCACAATCTCGGCATTGAGCAACATGCCGGTTTTGATCCCTTGCACCCCAATGTCTTCCACTACCGCCTCAATCTGGGCAGCCACCGCCTCCGGGGGTAGGGGATCCACTCGCTTAACCCCCAGGGTATTCTGGGCAGTTACGCAGGTAAGGGCAGAAGTGCCGTGAACGCGCTGGAAGGCAAAGGTGCGCAGATCCGCTTGAATGCCTGCTCCGCCGCCGCTATCGGAGCCGGCGATGGTGAGGGCCACAGGGGGACGCTGCTCGGCCAAAGTTGGAGCTGGGGCCGCTTCAGGTTTGGAGACAGACATGGCAACTGCCGGGGGTACCACTAGCCATTTCTATAGCCTAAACCCAACTCGCCTCGTCCGTGGTAGCCACCACCTCCACCCAAACCCTCTCCCCCTCCACCGCCGTCAGACTCCAGCGCAGGAGGCGGGCTGGCTGCCCCAGCTCTTGGGCCACTTGTTGGAGAAGGGATCCCTCTATTTGAGAAGCAGAAAGCGGCAAACTTAGGGGCAAAGCTAGACGCAGAAAATGGAGCTTCACAGCTTGGAGATACTTGATGCTAGACCAGGGCTAGGAGCCAAACTGCAAGCGGTAAACCTCCTCCTCTTGATCCGTTTCCACCTCCAAGTCGGAGGTAGGGTAGGCTACGCACAGCAGAACAAAGCCCTGAGCCTTGAGTTCCGGCCCGATCCCCATTGCGTCAGGCTGGGCTACGGATCCCGACTTTAGCCGCCCCGCACAGGTGGTGCAGACTCCCGCCTGACAAGAGGAAGGTAGCTCCAGGCCGTACTCGAGAGCTGCCTGTAAAACCGTCTGATCCGCCGCGGCAGGAAACTGGTAGGTCTGGCCCCGATGATGGACAGTGATCTGGTAAACCATAGCGAACCTCAAGAACCCACCTGTGAAGGGGTGTGAACCACCGTCAGCGTCTGCGGCTGGCGCATTTTCTTTATCTGAACCTCGATCTTTTCAGCCCCCTCCGCCTTTAGGTCAGCGATGTAGTGGCTTTTGTGCGCTTCCGCTTCTTTCTCGCTGGCGAAGGGGCCGTAGTAGTAGGTGCAGTCGTCGGTGGTGATCTCAATCCAGACCGCTAAGCCACGCAGCCTATCCAACAGCCAGACCAAAGGGTTGCCCACAGGATCGATCCCCCCCATTCACAAGTGCCAAGGATTGTTCGGGATCTGCCGCAATCATTAATTAGATTCTACTGCCTTCGTTGAGGATTTGTTGAGAATTGTTTCAGTCTCGGCGCGTTTGAGCTGGTGGGGGGAGCGCTGCCGGTGGATCTCATAAAGGGCGATGCCTGCTGCCACCGAGGCATTTAAACTCTGGGTGCGGCCTGCCAAGGGAATCGACAGCAGTTGGTCGCAGTGGCGCTGGGTGAGTAGGCTGATGCCTTCCCCTTCGGATCCAATTACCAAGGCAACGGGTCGGCGAAAGTCGGCGCTATAGACAGGGGCAGCCCCTTGGCTGGTGGTGCCATAGATCCAGAACCCCTGCTCTTTGAGGTATTCCAGGGCGCGGTTTAAGTTCACCACCCGCGCCACCGGCAGGGTAGAGAGGGCCCCCGCTGCCACCTTCATCGCGGTTGCGGTGACGCCTGCCGCCCGCCGCTGCGGGATCACCATCCCCTGCATGCCAAACGCCTCCACGCTGCGGGCAATGGCCCCCAGGTTGTGGGGATCCTGGATCCCGTCTAGCACCACCAGCACCGGCTGGGGGCTAGCCTGGCGGCTCTGTTCCACCAGCTCTTCTAGATCCACGTAGCAATAGGGGGTGGTCTGGGCAGCGATCCCTTGATGGTTAGCTCCGCCGGTGAGGAGGTTTAGCCGCTGGGGAGAGACCTCATCAATAACTGTGCCGCGCGCTTTGGCCTCCTCCAAGAGTGACAAAAACTGGGGGCTATACCGCAGCTTTGGCACCACCCAAACCCGGTTGAGGGTAGCGCCGCTCCGCAGGGCCGCCAATACCGTTTGGCGACCGTAGATGATCTCTTGTTCCGCCTCGGCCTTGGGATCCGTGGGTTGCCGCAACTTGCGTGGGCGAGAAAGTTGTAGAGGAGCTTTGGGCTGAGAAGGCTTAGGCATGAGAGGAAAACGGTGCCGAGCAGACGCTGATCCTAACCTTCCTAGTCGTCTATCGTCTCAGCCAAAACATCGGTGAGGGCAAGAATAGAGCGCAAGCGGTCGGGATTGGTGAGGTAGAGGTAGCCCAGGATAGTTTCCAGGCCACTGGCATTCTGATAGTCAACTAGGCTTAGATGCCGGGGTGGGCGACCACAACCATTGCGGCCCCAGCGGACAATAGCCTGCTCTTCAGGGCTGAGATAAGGTAGCAGCGCTAACAGCAACTTGGCCTGAGCCGAGCTACGCACTCGCTTCACCACTTGCTGATGGTAGCGCTCCAGGCGATCTGGGGGAAACAACCGTTGCCGCCGCACGTGCAGTTCGTAAATGGCATCCCCCAAGTAGGCTAGAGCAGCTGGCGACAGGCGACGGATCTCGGTCAACGACAATCTCTCAGAAGTGGGATCAAGGAGTGGATTAGTCACGGCTGCTCCCAAAAAATGCTGGAAACTTAGCGAAGGGGGGGAAACAGGAGATCCCCATTGAGCAAAAGCAGGTAAGCAACCATGGCTCCCCCCATCCCCCCTATTAAAAAGCCGGCAGCCAATTCGCTCCAAGACTGGGATCCCTGCCCTGACCCACCATGGCGCGGCGAGGAGACGCTGCCGTAGAGCGAGAGGGCCGCCGTCAGGATCAAAATGAGACCACAGGCTCCCAAGAAGCCGCTCAGCAGGCCAATGGGCTCGTTGCGCAAAGGCCCAAGCTTGGCAAAGGGCCCCACCAGCCAATAGCCGTGGGCCATGCCAATTTCCAGACCTCGCCAGATGGGGCTGGCTCCCGGGCGGTTGATTGGTAGCCAATTTAAGAAGAGACGAACAGCAGGCGCATGGTTAATTGGGGTCTGCAGGTTGCCAATTTGCGGATCCCCTTCGGGGACAGTGATGTATTCCTCGACAGTGGGCTCAAGCATGGGGCAATCTTGTGTCAGGCCAAGAGAAGCCAAGGAAATTAAGCAGGGATCCCCATGGCTTGGCGGGGATCCCTGACCCTCTGATTTAGAACGTCAAAATGTCGGGGAAGAAGCGATTGATCTCAATAAAAAGGGCAAGGACGAAGCTAGAAAACAAAATGAGGGCTACCGGAGCGGTGGTGAGAAATTTGGTGAAATCAGCCATATCGACCTCTCACAGGGAATGGGTTGACTTAAGCTAATCAGGCAAGATCCCTTCCTCAGCGAGGAGAGATGGGAACAGCCTCCTCCGGCTCTCGAATGTCACCACTGGCAATTTCCTTGAGGGCAGCTGCGGGCCAAGCCAAAGCCGTCAGGAAACAGCGCAGTGCCAAGGGGACGTCGATGATACTTTCTTTCATCTCCGGCTCATCGCTATCGCGAACGGCAATCAGGTAGGAGCGGCCTGCCCAGCCCAACCAGCCGGCAATGTAGAGGAAAAGTAAGCCAGGGATGAGAAACTCACCGGCATGGCTCCAGCGGCCATCGGTAACCAGGTGGGGCAAGCCTTCCTCGCCACAGAGCAGCTTGCTGTAGCGTTCAAAACGCTTTTCGGTTTGGACCAACTTTTGCTGGTAAAGAGGAGCCAACTCGGGGCTGGCATTGCGGATTTTCTCTTCGAGGCTGCTCAGGCGCTGCTCTCGCAGGGCCTGGAAAGCGGGAACTTCGCTGCAAGGCTTCAAACCAATCAAGGGCTCTGCCTGCACAGCCTGGGTAAAACCAAGCGCTAGGCAAAGGGCCAAAAGAAGACTCAAAAGGGTTCGCATGGCAGGATGTGTCCTTGAGCTAGGGGTCTAGGATGATGCTCAATGGGCAGGAATGCTTAGTGCAGAAACGGGCACTAAACGGTTAGTATCATACTCCCGAGTGCTTCGCCTCGACGGATCCCGGGTTTTAGCTCACACAATTCTTAAGGATCCTCAAGCATTCCTACCCCTTTTCCTTCCCTTGCTCTCCCATGGCCCGCGTCCTCGCTATCGAAACCAGTTGCGACGAAACGGCTGTGGCGGTGGTGGAGGGGGAGCCGAGCTGGCCAACCTTTGCCCCCCGGCAGCTTAGCTCTGTGGTGGCTAGCCAGATTGACCTCCATGCAGCTTACGGAGGCGTGGTGCCGGAGGTGGCCTCCCGCCGCCATGTGGAAACCCTGCCCTTTGTGCTGGAGGCAGCGCTGCAGGAGGCCGGGCTGGGCGTGGCCGATCTGGATGCCATTGCTGTTACCTGTGCGCCGGGCCTAGTGGGATCCCTGCTGGTGGGGCTGATGGCGGCCAAGACCTTGGCCCTGCTCTACGACAAACCCTTGATTGGGGTGCACCATCTGGAGGGCCACCTCTTCAGCGGTTTTTTGACCGAGCCCGACTTGCGCCCCCCTTGTCTCTGCCTTTTGGTTTCAGGGGGCCACACCAGCTTGATCTGGATGAAGGACTACGGGGAGTACCAGACGGTAGGCCGCACCCGCGACGACGCTGCCGGCGAAGCCTTTGACAAGGTGGCGCGGCTGCTGGGGCTGGGCTACCCCGGCGGGCCCCCGATCGACCGTTGGGCGCAACAAGGGGATCCCAACCGCTTTCCCCTGCCTGCGGGCAAGCTAGATCACCCCTACGACACCAGCTTCAGCGGCTTGAAGACAGCGGTGCTGCGCCTAGTCCAACAGTTGCAGCAAGAAGGCCGGGAACTGCCCGTGGCCGATATTGCCGCCAGCTTCCAGGCCTGCCTCACCCGCGTGCTGACCGAAAAAGCGGTGGCCTGTGCCGAGGCGCTGGGCCTCTCGACCCTGCTGGTTACAGGGGGGGTGGCCGCCAACCGGGAGCTGCGGGCTCGCCTGCTGGAAGCGGGCCGCCACAAGGGCCTGCGGGTGATCATCCCGCCTGTTGCCCTCTGTACCGACAACGCCGCCATGATTGGGGCAGCTGGCCTCTGCCACTGGCTGCGCGGGGAGGTCTCGCCCCTGGATCTAGGCGTGGCTTCGCGCCTGCCCCTAGAAGAGATCCCTGCCCTCTACGGCAAGGGGGGCAGAGATTACCGCGAGGTGCTAACGGGTTCTGCCGTGGCCCTCTGACGTTGCCGCACCTCGAGGTAGATCAGCAGGGCGTTGATGTCGGCGGGGTTGACGCCGCCAATGCGAGCGGCCTGGCCCACCGTCAGGGGGCGGACGGCCGCCAGTTTCTCCCGCGACTCTTTGGAGAGGGTGGGGATGGAGTGGTAGTCCAGATCGGGGGGCAGGGGGCGGTGGTACTGCTTGCTCACCTGCTCAATTTGGTTCTGCTGCCGCTGGATGTAGCCGCTGTATTTGACGGCAATTTCTGCTGCCTCCTGCTCAAAGGGATCCAGCTCCTCATTGCCCAACCCCAGCTCCAGTAGGTTGGCATAGTGAATCTGGTTGCGGCGCAGGAGCTCGGCTAAGGTGGCGGATCCTTTGATCCCCTGGCCAGTCAGTTGGCTAAGGTGGATCCCGGCGGGGTCGTGGGCTTTGACCCGCTGGGTTTCCAGGCGCTCGATCTCAGCGGCAAGGCGGGCTTGCTTGGCCTGGAAAAGAGCCCAGCGGCGGTCGTCGATGAGGCCCAACTCTCGCCCCAGAGGAGTAAGGCGCTGGTCGGCGTTGTCAGCACGTAGGATGAGGCGGTATTCGGAGCGGCTGGTGAGCATGCGGTAGGGCTCCCGCAGCTCTTTGGTGCAGAGGTCGTCGATGAGGGTGCCGATGTAGCTGGACTCGCGCGGCAGCGTCACCAGCGGCTTGCCCTGCACCAGGCGGGCGGCATTGATCCCGGCGATCAGACCCTGGGCTGCCGCCTCCTCGTAGCCGGTGGTGCCGTTAATTTGGCCGGCGCAGAAGAGCCCCTGCACTTTTTTGGTCATTAGGGTGGGGTAGAGCTGGGTAGCCGGTAGATAGTCGTATTCCACCGCGTAGGCAGGCCGCAGCATCACGCACCGCTCCAGGCCGGGCAAGGAGCGCAACATCTGGATTTGGATTTTCTCTGGCATCCCCGTCGAGAACCCCTGGATGTAGAGCTCCGGCAGATCTCGCCCCTCTGGCTCGATGAAGACCGGGTGCCTCTCTTTGTCGGCAAAGCGCACGATCTTGTCTTCAATGCTGGGGCAGTAACGCGGCCCTTTGGCCTCCACCCAACCGCCGTAGACAGGAGTTTCGTGGAGGTTCTCCCGAATGATGCGGTGCGTCTCTGGGGTGGTGTAGGTGAGGTAGCAGTCCATCTGCTCCCGCGGCACCCACACCGCTGGGTCAAAGCTAAACCAGCGCACGTCGGGATCCCCTGGCTGCCGCTCCATCACCGAAAAATCGACGCTGCGGCGATCCACACGGGCAGGGGTGCCAGTTTTCAGCCGGCCTGTCTCAAAGCCCAGTTGGCGCAGGGTGTCGGTCAGCCCCTCGACGGCAAATTCCCCCGCCCTGCCGGCAGGTTGCCAGTGGCGGCCAATCCAGATGCGCCCTCCCAGAAACGTGCCTGTGGTCAGGATCACCGCCCGACAGCCGAAGACACTGCCAAAGTGGGTAACCACGCCCACCACCTCATCGTTGCGCCCCAGCACCAGGTCGGTGACGGTGCCCTCGCGGAGCGTCAGGTTGGGTTGGTTTTCCACCACTGAGCGCATCACCCGCGCGTACTCCCGCTTGTCGGTCTGCGCCCGCAAGGCCCACACCGCTGGCCCCCGCGAGCGGTTGAGGATCCGCTTCTGCAAATAGGTGCGGTCGGTAACCTTGCCCATCTCGCCGCCGAGGGCATCGATTTCGTGCACCAGTTGCGACTTGGCCGGGCCGCCGACGGCGGGGTTACAGGGCTGCCAGGCAATCTTGTCCAGGTTCAACGTCAGCATCAAGGTATTGCAGCCCAAGCGTGCTGCTGCCAGGGCCGCTTCACAGCCAGCATGCCCCCCACCCACGACGATTACGTCGTAGTGGTCGAGAAAGTCCACGTTGTCCCGTCCAACTTTGAGCATACGGTGGCCTTTGCCGCTAAATAGCGGGATCCCAATTTTTTTCCAGTTTAGCGAGAGGGGCAGCGCTTGAGACGGCGGGGCTTTTCAGTCCCTCGCCCATCGCCTGCCTTCGGCCAGATCTAATCCAGACTATTTTAGTCGGATTTAGTTGACGGGGTAGATCGGGGGTGATAAGATTGGCCTCGACGATGGGTCAACCAGATCCAGCCCTTTCTCCTGCCTGAGGCTTCCTATGACGCAAACCCTTTCT
Organism: Synechococcus sp. H70.1; assembly: GCF_047502705.1. NCBI lineage: Bacteria > Bacillati > Cyanobacteriota > Cyanophyceae > Synechococcales > Synechococcaceae > Synechococcus > Synechococcus sp. H70.1. Next base: position 65,998 of record NZ_JANSIV010000097.1, on the reverse strand, counting down.
CAACGCCCGCTCAGCCCTGCCCTGCGCAACCCCCAGGTGGGCTTCAGCCGCTTGCGCTGCCGCGAATGCGGGGCCGAGTACGAGCCGGTTGCCAAGCACGTGTGCGACCTGTGTTTTGGCCCCCTCGAAGTGGTCTACGACTATGACTGGCTCAAGGGTGCCGTCAGCCGGCAGAGCATCCAGGCCGGGCCGCTGTCCATCTGGCGCTATCTGCCTTTTCTACCGGTGGTTTCGGAGCGGCCCATCGATGTGGGCACCGGCATGACCCCGCTGGTGAAGGCGGAGCGGCTGGGCCGGCGGTTGGGGTTGAAAAACCTCTACCTCAAAAACGATGCGGTCAACATGCCCACCCTCAGCTTTAAGGATCGGGTGGTGTCGGTGGCCCTAACCCGCGCCAGGGAGCTGGGCTTTACCACCGTTTCCTGCGCCAGCACGGGCAATCTGGCCAACTCCACCGCCGCCATTGCCGCCCACGCTGGCTTAGATTGTGTCATCTTCATCCCAGCGGACTTAGAAGCGGGCAAAGTGCTGGGATCCCTCATCTACAACCCCATCGTCATGGCGGTGGAGGGCAACTACGACCAGGTCAATCGCCTCTGCGCCGAGGTGGCCGATCGCTACGGCTGGGGCTTTGTCAACATCAACCTGCGCCCCTACTACGCAGAAGGCTCGAAAACCCTGGCCTACGAGGTGGTGGAGCAACTGGGGTGGCAACTGCCGGATCAGGTGGTGATCCCGCTGGCGTCCGGATCCCTGTACACCAAGATTTACAAAGGTTTTCAGGAGTTTGTGAAGGTGGGGCTGGTGGCGGAGAAGCCGGTTACCTTCCATGGCGCCCAGGCCCAGGGCTGTGCACCCATTGCCCAGGCCTTTCGCGAAGGACGGGATTTTGTTACTCCCGTTAAGCCCAACACCATTGCTAAGTCGATTGCCATCGGCAACCCTGCCGACGGCATCTACGCCTTGGAGATTGCCCGCAAGACCGGCGGCCAGATCGCGACGGCTACGGATCCTGAGATTATCGCTGGCATCAAGCTCCTGGCCGAGACCGAAGGTATCTTCACTGAGACGGCCGGCGGTACCACCATCGCCGTGCTCAAACACCTGGCCGAAGCTGGCCACCTCGATCCCGAGGCGGTTACGGTTGCCTACATTACCGGCAATGGCTTGAAGACCCAGGAGGCGGTGCAGGCGCAGGTGGGCCATCCGCTGGTGATCTCGCCCAAGCTGGAGAGCTTTGAACAGGCGCTGGAGCGGGCCCGTACGTTGGAGCGGCTGGACTGGCAGGAGGCTTCGGTTTAAAGCGAGGGGGATCCCCCTCCCAAACCCAACTGCTCAAGAGCTCTGCACCATGCCTCTTCGCCTTTGCCCCTTCCAATCTGGCCTTTGGGCAATTGCTGCCGGGCACTGGGGAGACGTGGTTGCAGCCGGCCAAGCGGGATCCTCCCTACCCCCTTGGCAGGGCTGCCGCTGGATCCATCCAATGGCAGCATCCGGGTCGAAGGGGCCAGCGTGAACTTACGGCGTGATTCACGGCAGCGATGGGGTGCTGCTACCCTAGTCTTCTAATGTTGGTCAATGGACAAAGCATTGGACTTATGGCGGTCAAGGTGTTAATTCCCACCACGCTGCGGGCGCTCACCCGGGATCAGGAGGTGGTCAGTTGCGAGGGATCCACCATTCGGGAGCTGCTGGAGGCCTTGGAGCAAAGCTATCCAGGCATCAAGGCGCGGCTGTGCGATGAAAAGGGGGAATTGCGCCGCTTTGTTAATCTCTATGTCAATAGCGAAGATATTCGCTTCCTTCAGGGATCCGACACGCCTCTTCAGGATGGGGATGAGGTGAGCATCGTCCCTGCTGTTGCCGGCGGCTGACGGCTGCCGAGCCTGCTGTGGATCCCAGGGACTGGTTAAGCCAGCCGGCGCCGCTGGTGGCACCGGCTTTGCTGGGCATGGTGCTGGTGCGGCAATTTGCCGATGGGCTGCAGGTGCGGGCCCAGATCGTGGAAACAGAAGCCTATACAGCTGGGGATCCGGCCTGCCACGCCTATCGCCGCAAAACCCGGCGCAACCAGGTGATGTTTGGGCCGCCAGGGCATCTCTACGTCTATCGCATCTACGGCCTCTACCACTGTCTAAATATCGTCACTGGGGCCGAAGGGATCGCGTCAGCAGTACTGATCCGGGCAGCCCAGTTGGATTGCCTGCCGGAGTGGATCCCGGCCAATAAACGACGGAAACCGGCGCGGGTGGCGGCAGGGCCGGGCCTGCTCTGCCAGGCGCTGCGCATCGACGGATCCCACAACGGCTGGCGGCTGGAGCGGGTGGAAGCCGGTCAGGAAGGCATTTGGCTAGAGGGATCCCCCTCTGGGCCAGCCCAATGGACCATTGTCCAGACCACCCGCATCGGTATTACCCGCGGCGTGGAGCTCCCCTGGCGCTGGTACATTAAGGGGCACCCGGCAGTGTCGCGCTACTAGTGGGGGCAAGCAGAGCATGGGGGTTGCAAAAGGCTGGGGCGGTTGGCAGGGTCTGCTCGGGCTGGCTAGCGTGACTGTACTGCTTCTGCCGGTGTTGGCCCAGCCGGTTCCCACTTCCCCAGGACTCCTGGCAATGCAGGCCCAGATCCCCTCCACCTACCGCACCGGCTTGCAGCGCTGGCAGGCCCCCCAAGGTTTTCAGGACTGGTCAGCCCGCGGGATCCGGCTGAATGCCCAAGGGCAATTGGTTTTGGATCCAGAGGGCTGGCGCCAAGAAGTCAGCCGTGAAGGGCCTGAGTCGGCGTTTCAGGGCCGGCCTTTTTATCCCCCCGGCCGCTATTGGGTGGGAGAAGCCGTCAGCGCGGAGGTTCCCGCCAGCTTTCCTCTGGTGGAAGCGATCGTCTCCTGGAATGCCACCACGCCCCCCGGCACCTGGCTGGAAGTGGGGATCCGGGCCAAGCTTGCGGGGCGCTGGACGAAGTGGTATCACGCTGGGGTGTGGGCCGCCGATCCGGCCACCCTGGCCAGCCACTCCGTGGGCGGGCAGGCAGATGAGGACGGCAACCTCAACACGGATTTGTTGGTGCTCCAGGATACCCAAAGGGGGGCCGAAGCTTTTCAGGTCAGGGTGCGCCTGTTCACGCAAGAGCCAGGCCGTTCCCCCCTTGTGGATCAGGTGGCGGTTGCCTTTTCCAACCAGCCAGCCCAGCCCAGCCACCTCCCCCCTGGGGATCCCAGCCGCTGGGGCCAGGTCTTGGATCTGCCCTTGTGTTCCCAGATGGTCTACGCTGACGGGGGAGCAGCTTGGTGCAGCCCCACCGCTTTGGCCATGGTGATGGCCTACTGGCAGCGGGATCCCCGCCCCTGTGAGCCGTTGGTGCGCGCCGCGGTGGCCGGGGTGTACGACCGGGTTTACCAGGGCCACGGCAACTGGGCCTTCAATGTGGCTTATGCCGCCGAGCGAGGTTTGGCCGGCCTGGTGGCGCGGCTGCAGAGCCTGGCCCAGGCAGAAGCCTGGATTGCAGCAGGGGTGCCAGTAATCCTCAGCTATGCCTGGGGTGAGGGCGAGCTGGAGGGGGCGCCGCTCCCCCGCAGCAACGGCCATCTGGCAGTCCTGGTGGGGTTCGATAACCAAGGGGATCCCATCCTCCACGACCCGGCGGCCCCGACCCACGAAGAGGTTCGCCGCACCTACCGCCGCGACCAGCTAGAGTCTTTGTGGTTGGCACACTCCGGCGGTACTGTCTATTTGATTTATCCACGAGGGTGGCCAATTCCAGAAGGTTAGCCACAGGGCCGAGTTGGATTGACCTCTGGCTGTGCGAATAGGTAGAGTGAGGAGGGGGACTCACCCATAGGTGAGTCCGGTTGGAGATGAAGAGGGTTAGGGTTCAAGGCCGGAGAGGGTGGCCAAGGGACTTCCCTTTGTCGACCAGCCGCTGGGGCACGGCTGGCTGCAGGAAACGTGAGGGTTTGGGTTCCTGCCGTTTCCCCGCCTGGGGGAGAGGGTGAGCTGCATCATGCCACGACGGGTTTCCCCTCCACCAGTATCCTTGCCAGCGCTCAGTGTCTTGGTGCTGGCCCTCTCGGCCTGCGGCAAGCTTGTTTCCTCTAATTTGTCTCCCAGCGCCGTTCCCCCTTCTGCCCTGCAGCCGGTCTCCACTCCAACTCCCCTCGCCCCCTCCGCCTTTGCCCTCACACTCGAACAGGCCCGCCAAGCGGGTTTGGCGGTGCCCAGCAACCGCATCGTTTTGCTGCTCCAGGAACAGGGATCCGATCTGGTGGCCCAGCTGCCGGTCTCCGAGGTGGAGCGCTGGCTGGCCCGCACCGCCAGCTGGCCAGGGGTGGAAGGGATCGACTTGAGCATTACCCTGGGCAGCTATCGCCAAACCGCCACCGCGCCCCTGCGCCCAGGGCAGCCGGCCACCTTCACCTTTACCAACCCGCCCGCCGGCGAAGCGGAGCTCAGTGCCGTCGCCTACCGGGGATCCACCACCCTGGCCCAAGGGAAGGGATCCCTGACCCTTTCTGACCGCTCTGGAGCTTCTGGCGGGACCAATCGCCGCCTGGCCATGCTGGTCCTCGCCGAGGTAGAGGTGCCGCTGCTGCATACGGGGTCGGGGGTGCCGGCGCCCGGCCAGCCCCTGCTGCTGTTAGGAGAAAACCTGGAGCGGGTGGAAACGGTTTTGTTTGCTTCAGCCGCCAATCCCGAGCGCAGCTTGAAAGGGGAGATCCACTCCCGCAGCAGCGACCGCCTGACGGTGATGCCGCCGGCCTCCCTTTCCGGAACCGTTTGGGTGGCCGTTGCCGATGCGGCGGGGCAAGGGTTGGGAACCTTGGTTTACGAGTGGCCGGCCCCTACCCCCTCACCCACCCCTACGGCGGCGGCAGCCTCAGCCTGGCGGGTGGAGACCTTGCTGAATGGCCGCACCGCCTCGGCAGTCCTTCCTAGGAACAGCGTCTCTGATGGCGGCGGCGAGTCCGAGATCCCTCTCAAACAGGTTGGCGGCATTGCTGTTGATCCAGAAGGGTTCTTTTACTTGGCTGACCCGGCCCAGCACCGGATTTTTCGCCTTTCTCCCGAAGGGGAACTGGAGGTTTGGGCCGGCAGTGGCAAGGCCGGCTATCGGGATGGAGCAGCCGATCGGGCCCAGTTCGATTCTCCCCAGGGGCTGCTCTGGGATCCCAAAGGGGGAGTGTGGGTGGCCGACAGCGGCAACCACTGCCTACGCCACATCAGCCCTCAGCGGCAGGTAACCACCTTTGCTGGCACTTGTGTAGCCGGCTACCGCGATGGGAAGCGCGACCAGGCCCAGTTTCGCGAGCCCTTTGGCCTGGCCTTGGGTCTAGATGGCAGCCTTTATGTGGCCGACCGTGCCGACCGCCGCATCCGCCGCATCACCCCCGCCGGCGAGGTGACCACAGTGGCTGGCACCGGGCAGCCGGGATCTGCCGATGGCCCGGCAGAGCAGGCCCAGCTCCTGCAGCCCACGGCCCTAGCGGTGGACAGGGAAGGGAATCTCTGGATCGCTGACCGGCATCGCCTGCGCCGGCTCTCTGCCGACGGAGAACTGACCACCCTCTCCAGCCCAGAAGCGGGCTACCGCGATGGCCCCTTGGCGGAAGCCCGTTTTCAAACCCTTGCAGGGCTGGCCTTCGATGGGTCGGGGAGCCTCTGGCTGGCCGACCGAGATAACCAGCGCATTCGGCGGCTGCAGCCCAATGGACAAGTCTCCACCTTGGCCGGAGGGGAGGAGCCAGGCTGGCAGGATGGCCCCGCCTCCTCGGCCCGCTTCCAGCAGCCCGGCCATCTGCTCATTTTGCCGGATGGCAGCGTGGTAGTGGCAGATAGCGGTTTACCCGGCTTGCGCCGTCTTAGCCGCCTCCTCCCCCCGCCCGCTACTCCCGTTTCCAGGGGATCCCCCTAGCGGCGCCGGTGGCGGGCCAAGGCCGCTTCGTAAGCCCGCCGATTGGCCTGCAGGGACTTTTCCAGATCCACCAGAGGGCGGGGATAGTCTACCCCTAGCCGCACGCCAAACTGCTTTTGCTCAGCGGCGCTGAGGCGATAGGGCTCGTGGATCTTGTCCCCCGGGATCCCGGCCAGTTCCGGCAGCCAGTGGCGTAAGTAGTGGCCTTGGGGATCGTAGTCGCGGGACTGCTTGGGAATGTGGAAGTAGCGAAAGCCGCGGGCGTCGTTGCCCACACCGGCGGTGTAGTTCCAGTTGCCATAGTTGCTGGCCACGTCGTAGTCGATGAGCAGCGACTCAAACCATTCCGCCCCCAGGCGCCAGTCAATCCCCAGGTTTTTGGTTAGAAAGCTGGCCACATTCTGCCGCCCGCGGTTGGACATAAAGCCGGTGGCCGCCAACTCCCGCATGTTGGCATCCACCAGGGGGTAGCCGGTCTCACCGCGACACCAGGCCTGAAAGCGGTCCCAGTCCTGCTGCCAGGGGATGGGGATCCCCTGGATCCCGGAGGGGCGAAACAGCTTGGCCCCGTGCTTGGCCAAGATGAAGCGAAAGTAATCCCGCCACAGCAGCTCGAACACCAACCAGTAGGTGGATTCGTTGCGCACCCGCTCCTGCTCGTAGCGCTTGACTTCGGCATACACGGTGCGGGGGGAGAGGCAGCCTAGCGCCAACCAGGCAGAAAGGCGCGAGCTGTCGTTGGGATCCAGCATGCCGTTGCGGGTTTCTTTGTAGACGCGCAACCGGTCCAGCTCCCAGATATAGGTCTGCAGGCGCGCCTGGGCGGCGGTGCTGCCGCCGGTATAGACAAAGCGGGCGCGGGGATCCGGCGGAGGCAGGCTCAGCCCCAGCTCGGCCAAGGTGGGCAGAGGGCCGGGATCCAGCCCCGGTGGCAACGGCGGGAGAGAAGGAATGGGCAAGGGATCGCGGACGGTGGCCTTGGCTTCCACCTGCTGGCGGAAGCGGGTGAACACCTCCGGCAGCTCTGCCAGAGCAAAGGGGAGATCTTCAGGGTGGTAGAGGGTGTGGCCCCAGTCCAGCTGCAGGGGGATCCCCAAGTTCTGAAGCGCTTGCTGCAGGGCAGTGGCTACCGCCTCCTCCTCCGTGCCCACCTCTGCATGGGCATAGACGGCCTTCACCCCCCACTCCCGCACTAGGGCTGGGATCACCTGCTCCGGCTGGCCCTGGCGGATGACGAGGTCGGAGCCGCGGGCTCGGAGCTGCTGCCGCAGATCCGCCAGGCTTTCCAGCAGGAACTGGGCGCGGAAAGGACCGGTCTTAGGAAAGCCAAAGGCCGTCCGGCCAAAGTGGCGGGGATCCAGGCAGTAGAGGGGAATGAGGAAGGAGCCCTGTTGGCATGCCCGTGTGAGCGGCTGGTGATCCAGCAGGCGCAAATCGGTGCGAAACCAGAGCAAAACGGTCATTTTAGACGGATGCCGGCGCTTCTGGGTCTCCTTGGCGTTCCCTCCTGGGTCGTCCCAGCTCTGGGCTGGGGACAAAGTGGGGCACTTGGGCAGCCGGGATGTGGATGGGAGCTTTGGTGCGGGGATGATAGGTTCGCCGGGCCGGACGGTGCCGCAGCAAGAAGGTGCCAAAGCGCGCTAGCCGCACAGATCCTCCTTCCGCTAGACACTGGCTAATGCTGTCTAGCATCGCCTCCAGGGCAGCGGCAGCCATTTTGACTGTCAGGCCATCCACCTGGGCGGCCATCTGGCGGGCCAGCAAACGACGATTCAAATGGGGAGGAGAAGCCACGACCACCTCTCCAGACAACGGCAACGGGACAACAGCGGCCTTAAGTAGGAGCGGAAATAGCCCCAGATGCAGAAGGGATCCAAGACTGCAACTGCCCCTGTTTCTATCCAGACTGCTCACCTCGGCTCCTCGTTAGCGTGGTCGGAATCGACCGCTTCCAGCTCGCTCTCGAAAAACCAGTGCCGCGAGCGATCGGGAAACTCCAGAATATAGCCGATGCCGCTGCCATCAACTACCCGCCGCGCCAGGACCACGGCCTCCTTGCCCACCAGCGCGCTCACCTCTTCTTGTCCGCGATCCTGGATAGAGCGCACCCTAACCTTCGTCCCAACTTTGATCACCATAGCCAATCAGGGTAACCGCGAAGAGCTTCACCACTCAAGATGGTACGCCAAAAAGGCTCCCTGCCGGGATCTGGCCCGACCGGGCGGAGGCCAAGGGGGATTGGCTAGAATGGAAAAAGAGCGTTGTGCCCCCACCTGCCCCTGTGATTGCCCTCTCTCTCAAGCCCGCCAACTGCTCCTGGAGCGTCCTCAGCTTTCCCTCCACCCTCTATACTCAGCCAGTTCTGGAGGTGTTAACTGCAAAAGTTCCCGCCCCCTGGAGAGCAGAGGTGCGTCTGGGCTTGCAAGAGGCAATCATCAACGCTGTTCGCCATGGCAATCGCCTAGATCCCAATAAGAGGGTGATTGTCGAGTACGCCAGCTCTGAGTGCTTGTACCAGTGGCTAGTGCGGGATCAGGGATCCGGCTTCCGTCCCCAGCAGGAGTTGCAGCGCTGCCGCTGCGGCCTTTTGGAAACAGAGGAATCGGGGCGGGGGATGCTCCTGCTTACCCAGATTTTTGATCTTGTGGAATGGAACGAGACGGGCAACCAAGTCTATTTGGCCAAGTACATTTACCCCGGCTGCCGGGATCCCTGGATCGTCTAGTACCACTGCCAAAACAGCTTGCCCCTTTGGAGAAGCCAGCGTCCCCGATCCGGGTAGGGAGCCTCAGACAGCCTCAGCGCCGTGGTGGCAAAGGCAAGGCGGGTGGATGACCAGCGGGATCCCGAGAGCTGTGGCAGCCAAGTTTCCAGTAAGTCCAGGGACCCATACCCATAGCCCAGGTTGCGGTGAGGGAGGGGAGCCACCAGGCGGCGCCAGGTGCGAGCAGCACTTAAGGGGGGATCCGCCAGGGCCGCTTCCAAGGCCGCCAGCGACGAAGCCAGATAAGAATAGCCTGCCCGGTCGGCGTGATACACCTGGGCCGAGAGGGACGCGAGCAGGGCTTGGGGAACAGCCTCGGCTGCCGGCTTGCTCCAGGCAGTAACAGGACCGTGTTTTGTTGAAAGAGAAACCACCTGCCAGCCTTGGGCGATGGCCCGCTGATCTAGGGTTGGCGCATCCGGCATCTCGCCAACCCACAGCCAAGCCGGCCCCTCATCGGTGGGCAGAAAGGCAAAAGCGAACTCTCCCCTTTCCGGCAGCAAGTGCTGCCAGGCCAGCTCCACCGGCAACGGCAACCGCTGCAGCCATTGGTCGGGATCCAGCTGCAGCCCCAGGAGGCTCAAGGGTTGCATCTGCCCCAAACTCTGCCAAAAGGTGCCCCAGTTCCCGCCGGACACCAGCGCTAGCGTCTCGTCGGGCAGGTGGCCAATAACCTGGGGACGAAAAGCTTCCTCCCTAGGCAGGGCAAAGTCGGCAGGCGTATGCCAAAGAGCAGCCGCTTCCGCCAGCAAGCCCTGAAAGCTCACTCCTAGCCCCAGCCCCACCGCCTGCAAGGTCAAACCTTCGGCGGAGGCCGGTTGCGGATTTTGCCAGAAGGCCCAACCCACCGGCGCTGGCTGCAGCAGCTGAATGACCTGCCGAAACCGCGGCTCTGCTAGCAGCGACAACTGCGGCACCTGCCAGGCATCGATGGCGGTGCGAATGGCAGCAGCCTGTTCCGCCAGCAGCACATAGCGCTCCCCGAAGAGGGCTGCTGCAAACCCCGGCAACCCTGGCAGCGGACTAGAGACCACCTGGATGCCCTTGTAGGTGTCCACCTGGACCGGCAGCCCAGCCAAACTCTGCCGCTCCCACAACAGGTTGAGCTCAAATTGCGCCAGCGCCGGGTTGCGGATTTCCAGGGCAACCAAGGTGCCCCCCTCCGTCAAACTGGCCAAGAGTGTACTCTTTCCCAGCCAGGGTTGCACCTCGCGCTCAAAATCCAGCGATCCTCCCGCCAAGAGGGATCCCAGCCATCCTGGACCCTCGCTGGAGAAAAACTTGCGCCACTGCTGGCGGGTAGCGCGTCGTTGGGGGGCGGGAGTTGCTGCTTGCCAAAAGGTCTGCAGCTCCTCCAGGGGAACAGCCAGCAGCAGGAGCGCCTGGGTAGAGCGGGGGGCCAGGCCCACAATTGGCGGCAGCTCCTGGCGAAGCAGCAACAGGGCTAGCGGACTTTGGGTAAGCAGCCAGGCGATCACCCCCACCGTCATGGCTGCCAGCAGGCCCAGCCCAATTAGAATGCCGCGCCAGCGTTGCCGTTGTCCCATACCTCTGTTCCCACTTTGGAATAGATGCCGTCTTGCCGTGAAGCCGGTAGTCAGCACTGCGTAATCATCTTACCTGGGAGGGGAAGTTAGCTCCCCTTGCTTGCCGTTGAAACAAGGGTTTCTTGGGGCAGCAGTGCGCCAAACCTTGCTGAGTGGGCGCTTTCCCTGGAGGCTGGGGCAAGGCTAAGATAGCGGAAAAGGTTGTGTTACCAGCCGGCCGATGCCCCTTGCCTCTGAGACTGAATCCTCGCAGCAAGCTGCGGCAACGCAGGCGCCTACACGGGTGCCCGATCCAGAGTTTCCCTACGAGGTCGAGATGACCTTGCTGGAGCACCTGGAGGAGCTGCGCCGCCGCCTCTTGGCCAGTCTCATTGCCGTGGCCCTGTGCATCGTTGCCTGTTTTCTGGGGGTGAACCGCCTTATCACCTTCCTGGAGGTGCCTGCCCAGGGAGTAACCTTTTTGCAGCTGGCGCCGGGCGAGTACTTCTTCGTCTCCCTCAAGGTAGCGGCGTATGCCGGTTTGCTCTTGGCCACGCCCTTTTTGCTCTACCAAATTGTCCGCTTTGTGTTGCCAGGGCTAAGCGTCAAAGAGATCAAGCTGCTGGGGCCGGTGGTGCTAGGGTCTAGCCTCTTGTTTGTGGCGGGCCTGGCTTTTGCCTACTACCTTCTCCTTCCGGCAGCGCTTAGCTTCTTTATTCACTATGGGGAGGGGGTGGTGGAGCAAGCCTGGTCCATCGAGCGCTACTTTGAGTTTGTGCTGCTGCTCTTGTTCAGCACTGGCTTGGCCTTTCAGGTACCGATTCTGCAGGGACTGCTGGGGGCTTTGGGGCTGGTAACTGCCGAGCAAATGCTCAAGGGCTGGCGCTACGTCGTCGTGGCTGCAGTGGTGGCAGGAGCCATTCTTACCCCCTCCACCGATCCCCTTACCCAGAGCCTTCTAGCCGGCGCCATCACTTTCCTGTACTTGTTGGGCGTCTTGCTGGTAAAGCTACTGGGTCAGTGACCACAGCCAGGGGCGCTGGCTTGGGCAGCCTGGCTTCCCGTTGGGGGAAAGCAGTTTGACTCTGGGAAGAAGGATGGACAAGCTCTACCTACTCACCAAGATACTTAGCGGTAACAGTCGCGACTGCAGCCCTGGTTAGGGCTGGGCTGCCAGCCTTAGGCGAAAACCGCACCCCTCTAGCAGCAGAGAGTCCCAGGGGGGTGCAAAGAGGGCTTGTCCAATCTGTCTTTGCTGGCGGGGGATCACCCCTGCCCCTACCCTACCTCAGGCGAGGGGGAGAGCTAGCTATGCGCCCCTGTTAAAGGGGTGCGGGCCAGGAGTGGCTTGCTGTTTTTCATCGCCAGTACCTGCGGCAGGGTCCTGGCCAGTACGGGCAGGAGGCAGCGCTCCCTGCTCCTCCTCCTGCTGGCTGGCAAAGAGGCTGCTGCTGCAAAAGTGGATTTTCTTGCTTTTGCGCAACGAGTTCTTAACATCACTGCTTCTATGCTTTCTTGGACTTTTTGCCCCAAAACAAACCCCTATCCCGCTAGAACTTACGATCCTTCCTATCCAGTCGGTAGCTACTGGGACAGCACGATAGCAGATTCCAGTTGGCGACACCCCGCCCCCCTGCAAGGGCAGGTGGAGGTCGAGGTAGCCATCATCGGGGGCGGATTCACAGGACTTTCGACAGCGCTGCACCTAGTTCGCGACTACGGTATTTCCGCCTGCCTGCTGGAGGCAGGATCCCTGGGCTGGGGGGCCTCGGGACGCAACGGCGGTTTCTGCGGCGTGGGGGCGAGCTGCCTTACCCATGCCCAGATGGTACGGCGGGTAGGGCTAGCCGAGACAGAGCGCTACTACCGGGATCAGTGGCAAGCGGTGGAAACCGTTCAAGAGCTGGCTGCTACCGAGGGCTTTTCCCTGGATGCCCAAGGCCAGGGTTGGTACGCGGTGGCCCATCGCCCCAGCGCTTGGCGGGAGTTGGAGGCGGAATACGAGATCTACACTCAGGTGGCCGGCTACCCGGTTCAGCTCCTTAGCCCCAAAGAGCTGCGGGAGCGGGGCTTCGATAGCCGGGAGAATTACGGCGCTCTCCACATCGGCATTGGGTTTGGCCTCAACCCCCTCAAGCTTACCCAGGGGCTGGCCCAGGCTGCCCGCAGGTGGGGAGCCCAGCTATACAGCGCTAGCCCGGTTATTGCCTGGGAAAAAGTAGGATCCCGCCACCTTTGCCATACGCCAGGGGGGACAGTGCGGGCGCGCCATCTGGTAATTGCAACCAACGGCTACACCCCAGCCCAACTCTATCCCCAGCTGGCGGGATCCCTCCTGCCGGTACTTTCCAATATTGTGGTGACCCGCCCCCTGACAGCGGAGGAGCAAAAAGCCCAGGGTTGGTGGGATCCGACCCCTATCTACGACACACGGCGGCTTCTGTTTTACTACCGCCTCTTGCCCGATGGGCGGCTGCTGTTTGGGGGACGGGATGCCACCTGCGATAGCCCAGCGAAACGCCTGGGTCTGCGGGCTTGGATGGCGCGGCAGCTCTACCGCCTCTTTCCCGCCTGGGAGGGGGTGGAGATTGAGTACGCCTGGAATGGTTTGGTTTGCCTTTCCCGCGAGCTACATCCCCACATTGGCCCTTCGCCGACAGACCCTAGCCTCTGGTACGGCCTGGCCTACCACGGCAGCGGCGTGGCCACAGGGGTGTGGGCAGGCAAAATTTTGGCTCAGGATATTGCCGGTCATCGACCCCAGATCAGCGGCCTTTTTCGTCAGCCGCCGCGTGTTTTTCCTTTCCCTTGGTTGCGGCTTCACTACCTACGGTTGGTCTATCTTTGGTGGCAGTTGATAGACGGCTAGCTCCTCAACCAACTGTGCGGGAGAAGTCCTTGGGCACTGCCGCAGCCCTGTCGTAACCTAGTCCTAGTTTGGCCGGAGAAAGCCGCCTAGCTGTCTTTACCAGTTTTTCCTCTGAGGTGCCTCGTGCTGTCCCCATCTAGCTCCCTCCCCCTGGAGCCAACCGCTCCTTTGGTTTCCCGCCCCCGCCGCCTCTTCCTAGGGAGGCTGGGGCTTGCTCTGCTGCTTGGCCTGCCCGCTATGGTTTTGCCCTGGCCTGCCTTTGCCCAAATTGCCGGATCCCTGCTCAACCCTCTGGTGGCCGCCTGGATTCGCTCCGAGGTGCAGCAGGTGGAAAACTTGCAGGTGCAGATTGCGGGTTCTGACGCCCAGATTCTTAACGGCCAGATCCCTCAGGCCCAGGTCTCAGGAGACAACCTCATCTACCAAGGCTTCCAGATCAGCCATCTGCGGCTGCGGGGCCAGGACATTCGCCTCAATGTGGGAGAAGCCATCCAGGGGCGTAGCCCCCTGCGGCTGTTGGCCCCTGTGCCCGTGCAGGTAAGCCTGCGCCTCACGGAGGCAGACTTGAATCGCACCCTTCAGGCTCCCCTCATCCAGTCGCAACTGGCCCAAGCCCAGGTGCAACTGCCCTTTGGAAAGCAAACGGTTCCCTTTTTCATCCGCCAACCCCAGGTTGCCCTAGAGCCAGGGCGGCTGCGCATCCAAGCCCAACTAATGACTCCTGAGGGGGCAGCGGTGCCAGTTACAGTGCTAACTGGGCTGCAAGCCCAGGGCCCTAACCAGTTGCGACTGGTTAACCCTGTCTGGGTAAGTGAAGGCCAGGAGATCCCTATCCCTGGCCTGGCAGATTTTCCCATCCAGTTGGATCCAGCGGTGCGCATTGATCGCTTGGAGCTGCAGTCTGGCCAAATCCTTTACGAGGGGATGTTGGTCATCTACCCGGAGTCGGTGACGCCACCCCAGGGGTAGGTGGTGCCAAAGCTTGCTGCGGAGAAGCCTAGCTGCAGTTGAAGGGGGATCCCAAGGTCCCTGAGCAAAGGGAAGCACTGCCCTGGTTGGAAAAACCCTCCCAAACGGTCGATAATAGGCCAACGTGCTACTTTTCAATCTTCTCAAAACTGTGGCCTTGACTTGCTCACCACCCTCACGCTTTGCTCAAGCCATTCAGCGGGGAGAGTTTCTGCTCACCGCTGAGATTACCCCCCCTAAGGGATCCGACACCACTGCCATGCTGGCTTTGGCCCAGCAGCTCAAGCAGCGGGTGCACGCCATCAACATTACTGACTCCAACCGAGCTGTTGCTCGCATGAGCCCCTTGGCCGCCTCGCTGCTGCTGCACCAGGCGGGCATTGAGCCCATCCTGCAACTGGCCTGCCGGGATCGCAACCGCTTGGCTCTCCAGGGGGATTTGCTAGGAGCTTCAGCCCTTGGCCTGCGCAATGTTCTAGCCCTAACGGGGGATCCCATTCACATTGGGGATTGCCCCGATGCTCGAGCCGTCTTTGACCTGGAGTCGGTGCGCCTGCTGCAGCTTATCCAGCGCCTTAACAACGGCCTTGACTGTAACGGCAAGCCCCTTCCTGACGGCGGCACTTGTCTGTTTCCGGGAGCAGCAGTAGAGCCGCAATCTCCCAGCTTTTCGGGTCTGGAGCGGCGCTTCTACCGCAAGCTGGAGAACGGAGCCCAGTTTTTCCAAAGCCAGATGGTGACTGACTTCGAGCAACTGGAGCGCTTCATGGACAAGCTGGGCCGCCCCGCCGGCAAGCCTATCCTGGCCGGCATCTTCCTGCTCAAATCCGCCAAAAATGCCCTGTTCATCAACCGCAACTTGCCAGGGGTTCGCATCCCAGAGGAGGTCATCCAACGGCTGGCCAACGCTCCCCATCCCCTAGAAGAAGGGATCCGCATCGCTGCCGAACAGGTGCGCCAGGCCCGCCAAATCTGCCACGGGGTGCACCTCATGGCCGTCAAGGCCGAACATCTCATCCCCCGCATTCTTGACGAGGCGGGGATCCCGCCTCTGAGCAGCTAGCTCAGCACCTGCTCCAAGCCATAGACCAATCCCTTGAGCTGCAACACCTTGCGAATGCCTAGGATTACCCCCGGCATGAAGGCCACCCGGTCGGTGATGTCGTGTCTCAAGGTTAGCGTCTGCCCCATGCCGCCGAAGATCACCTCTTGGTGGGCAACTAGTCCCGGCAGGCGAACGCTGTGGATGGGAATGTTGGGGCCAGGGATCCCTCCCCGCGCGCCAGGAATCAGCTCTTTTTCTTCCACCTCGGGGGGATTGAACGCCTTGCCCAGTTGCCCCAGGCGCTGGGCCGTCTGCAGAGCTGTGCCACTGGGAGCATCAGCCTTGCGGTTGTGGTGTAGCTCGACAATTTCCACGTGATCGAAATATTGGGCTGCCTGCAGGGCCATCTGCTGCAGCAGGATCATGCCGATAGCAAAGTTGGGCGCAATCAGGCAGCCCACCCCCGCCTTGTCTGCCAGATCCCGCAACCGCTCCAGTTGCTCTGGCGTCAGGCCTGTCGTCCCCACCACTGGCCGCACCCCAAAAGCAATTGCCGAGCGGACATTTTCATACACAGAGCGCGGATGAGTAAAGTCCACCATCACCCCCCGGCTGCTCTGCTGCGACAGCCGCAGCAGCTGCCCTGCCAGGTCGTCACTAATTGCCACTCCCAACGATCCCAGACCCAGCACCTCACCAATATCTGCACCCAGTTGCGAGCGGGCCACCGCCCCGACCAACCTCATGTCGGGGGTTTGAGCTACCGCGCGTACCACCTCCCGCCCCATTTTGCCCAGGGCTCCTACTACCACAACTGGGATGGGCTCAGAAGTGGCTGCCTCCTGGCAAGGGTCGGTTTCCTTGTGCACAGCCCCTGTTGTCACTGCCTGTCCCCCAGAAAGCTAGAGATCCACCAGCAGGCCCTCACAACTTCACCTCAATGTCCACCCCTGCCGGCAGGTCTAGCTTCATCAAAGCATCAATGGTTTTGGAAGAGGGGGAATAGATATCGATAATGCGCCGGTGGGTGCGGATTTCAAAATGTTCCCGCGAGTTCTTGTCGATGTGGGGAGAACGCAGCACACAGTAGAGGCGGCGCCGCGTTGGCAGAGGGATCGGGCCCACTGGCACTGCCTCTGTCCGGCGCGCTGTCTCCACAATTTTGTCGCAGGAAGTATCCAGCAGCCGATGGTCGTAGGCCTGTAGGCGGATGCGAATTTTCTGTTGGGTTAAGGTAGCCATACTCAGAGAAAGCAGAGTGTACTCCAAAGCAATAGGGATTGAGCCTTCTGGAGCAACCAGTGCCCAATCCCTGCTAAGAGCCAGTAGCTTACTTCAGGATCTTGGAGACTACCCCAGCTCCAACCGTCCGACCGCCCTCACGGATGGCAAAGCGCATCCCTTGCTCAATGGCAATGGGTCGGATTAGCTCCACCGTCATTCTCACTCGGTCACCCGGCATCACCATCTCCGGCTTCGAGCCATCGTCAGCCGTAAAGGAGGAAATGGTGCCAGTGACGTCGGTGGTACGCACGTAGAACTGGGGACGATAGCCGGCAAAGAAAGGTGTGTGGCGGCCTCCCTCTTCTTTGGTGAGGACATAGACCTCCGACTCGAATTGAGTGTGGGGGGTGATGGTTTTGGGCTGGGCCAGGACCATGCCCCGCTCCACCTCGTTCTTCTGAATACCCCGCAGAAGGACGCCGACGTTGTCGCCCGCAATCCCCTCGTCTAGAGTCTTCTGGAACATCTCCAGACCCGTGACGGTGGTGGAACGGGTCTCCCGCAATCCAACTATCTCTACCGTATCCCCCACCTTGATGCGGCCGCGCTCAATCCGGCCTGTTACCACCGTACCGCGACCTGTAATCGAGAAGACATCCTCTATCGCCATCAGGAAGGGCTTGTCCACCTCCCGTACCGGCGTTGGAATGTAAGAGTCGACCGCATCCATCAACTCATAGATCTTGTCCACCCAGGGATCCTCCCCTCGTTGGGTTTTGGGGTTGGCCTGCATCTTCTCCAGAGCCTTCAGAGCAGATCCCCTGACAATTGGGATTTCGTCGCCAGGGAAATCGTACTTGGAGAGGAGCTCCCGCACCTCCAGTTCCACCAGCTCCAGCAGCTCCTCGTCGTCTACCATGTCCACTTTGTTGAGGAAGACCACGATGCTGGGCACTCCTACCTGGCGGGCCAGCAGGATGTGCTCCCGCGTCTGCGGCATCGGCCCGTCGGCTGCCGAGACCACCAGGATGGCCCCGTCCATCTGGGCCGCACCCGTGATCATGTTTTTCACGTAGTCGGCGTGGCCAGGGCAGTCCACATGGGCGTAGTGACGCTTCTCCGTCTGGTACTCCACGTGGGCAGTGTTGATGGTGATGCCACGGGCTCTCTCCTCTGGCGCCGCGTCGATCTCGTCGTAGCGCTTGGGTGTCGCTTGGCCAAGGGCAGCCAAGGTCATGGTAATGGCGGCGGTCAACGTTGTCTTACCGTGGTCGACGTGGCCAATGGTGCCAACGTTGACGTGGGGTTTGGTCCGTTCGAACTTAGGGCGTGCCATGTATCGTCACTTCCTTTTGGTTTCAGCTAGCTACGTTTCCTTTACTTTTGGCAATGATGGCTTCCGCGATACTGCGAGGAACCTCCTCGTAGTGGCTGAACTCCATCGTAAAGATGCCCCGCCCTTGCGTCTTGGAGCGGATGTCAGTGGCATACCCAAACATCTCCGCCAAGGGAACCTTGGCAGTGACCTTAGAAATGCCACCCTCCGTTGTCATCCCCTCCATTTGACCGCGGCGGGCGTTGATATCCCCGATAACATCCCCGACAAAGGCTTCGGGCACTTCCACCTCCACCTTCATCACAGGTTCTAAGAGTACGGGGTTGGCCCTGCGAGCGGCTTCCTTGAGAGCCAGGGAGCCAGCAATCTTAAAGGCCATCTCGCTGGAGTCCACCTCATGGAAGGAGCCGTCCACCAGGGTGACCCGGATATCAATCAGCGGATAGCCAGCCAATACTCCAGACTCGCAGGCTTCGCGGATCCCTTGCTCTGCAGGTGGAATGTATTCTTTAGGAATGACCCCACCCACAATTTTGGAGACAAACTCAAAGCCTGTACCTGGCTCTGCCGGCTCCAGGTCAATGACCACGTGCCCGTACTGACCGCGGCCACCGGTTTGGCGGATAAACTTCCCTTCCACGCGGCTAACTGCCTTGCGGATGGTTTCGCGGTAGGCCACCTGCGGGTTGCCAACATTGGCCTCCACGTTGAACTCCCGCAGCATCCGATCCACCAAAATCTCCAGGTGGAGCTCACCCATGCCGGAGATGATAGTTTGGTTGGTCTCTGGATCCACGGAGACGCGAAAGGTGGGATCCTCCTTGGCCAAGGCCTGCAGCGCCCTCGAGAGCTTGTCAACATCTGCCTTGGTTTTGGGCTCAATCGCCACTGAGATCACTGGCTCTGGGATGTAGAGGGATTCTAGGATTACCGGAGCATTTTCGTCGCAGAGGGTATCGCCGGTGGTGGTATCTTTCAGCCCCAACACCGCTCCCAGATCCCCTGCCCGCAGCTCGTCTACATCTAGGCGCTCATCTGCCTTGAGCACCACCAGTCGCGAGATGCGCTCCTTCTTGTTTTTGGTGGAGTTAAGCACATAAGTGCCCTTGGTCAGGACCCCAGAGTAGACGCGGATAAAGGTAAGATCCCCATACTTGTCGCTCATCAACTTAAAAGCAAGGGCGGAGAAAGGCTCCTCGTCGCTGGCCTTGCGTGACACTTCCGTGCCATCCGGGAGGATGCCTTTGATAGCCGGAATGTCAACAGGGGAGGGGAGGTAGTCCACCACCGCATCCAGGAGCAACTGGATGCCTTTGTTCTTGAAGGCAGAGCCACACAGGACAGGTACAATTTGACCGCTGATGGTTCCCTTGCGCAGACCCAGCATCAGGTCTGCCTCGCTGAGATCCTCCTCAGCAAAATACTTTTCCATTAGGCTTTCATCGACTTCAGCCACTGCCTCCACCAGCTTGGCCCGGTACTCCGCAGCTAGATCCTTGATTTCTTCTGGGATCGGCTCGGAGCGAATGTCCTTGCCAATCTCATCCATGTAGATACGGGCCCGCATGCGCACCAGATCAACGATGCCGCGAAAGTCTTCCTCCGCTCCAATAGGCAGCTGAATAGGAATGGCATTGGCTTTAAGGCGCTCCCGGATCTGGTTGCAAACCCTGAGGAAATTGGCCCCCATGCGATCCATTTTGTTGACAAAGGCAATGCGGGGCACATTGTAGCGATTGGCCTGGCGCCAGACTGTCTCCGACTGCGGCTGCACGCCTGCTACGGAGTCAAAGACCGCAATCACGCCGTCCAACACCCGCATGGAGCGCTCCACCTCAATGGTGAAGTCCACGTGACCAGGTGTATCGATGATGTTGATGGTGTACTCAGGTGCACCGGCGAGAGGCTGGGAGGGGTTGTCCGGATCCCGCTTGGTCCAGCGGGTAGTGATGGCTGCAGCGGTGATGGTGATACCCCGTTCCCGCTCCTGTTCCATCCAATCGGTTACCGTGGTTCCCTCGTGAACCTCCCCCATCTTATGCACTAGGCCCGAATAAAAAAGAATCCGCTCCGTCGTCGTCGTCTTGCCGGCATCGATGTGAGCTGCGATGCCGATGTTGCGGACTCGTTCCAGGGGAACTGTGCGTGCCACGTTAACCTCCCACTCCTCGTCGCCCTGCGACTTAGGCAGAAAAACCTTTACAATTCTAACCTCTTTCGCCAAGTTTTCTCCAGATCCCGACCCTCTCCTGGGCCCTAGAGAGGGATACCCGCTGGCTAGACAAGCTCAGTAGCGGTAGTGAGCAAACGCCTTGTTAGCCTCAGCCATGCGATGGACTTCTTCTCGCCGACGGATGGCACCACCGGTTTCGTTGGCTGCATCGATAATCTCGTTGGCCAGCTTAGCCGACATCGTACGGCCTGAACGAGCGCGGGCAAAGGTAACCAGCCAACGCAGCGCTAGCGAGGTACCCCGCTCTGGCCTTACTTCCACTGGAACTTGGTAGGTGGCCCCACCCACCCGCCGCGCTTTGACCTCCACTAGGGGGGTAGCGTTGCGCACCGCATTTTCCAGGACGGCCAGCGGCTCTTGACCGGTGCGCTCCCGCACAATTTCCAAAGCCTCATAGAGGATTCTAGCGGCCAGGGAGGCCTTGCCCCTCAGCATCAACTTGCGGATGAGCATGGTAACCAAACGGCTCCTGTATTTGGGATCAGGGGGCACTTCACGACGAGGGGCACGGTTGCGGCGAGACATAGGACCAAGAAAGTGCAGGGTAGGAAACTGACCTTGAGGGAAAGCTATTTCTTCTTGCCTGCAGCAGCAGGAGCTTGGCCTGGTTTGGGTCGCTTTGTTCCGTATTTGGAGCGGCCTTGCTTGCGGTCTTTGACCCCTGCAGCATCCAGGGCACCGCGGATGATGTGGTAGCGCACGCCAGGTAAGTCTTTTACCCGTCCGCCGCGCACCAAAACTACTGAGTGCTCTTGTAAATTATGGCCAATGCCTGGAATGTAAGCTGTGACTTCAAAGCCAGAGGTCAGGCGAACCCGTGCCACCTTCCGCAGGGCGGAGTTGGGCTTTTTGGGCGTTGTCGTGTACACTCGCGTGCAAACTCCCCGCCGCTGCGGACACCCTTTTAGAGCAGGCGACTTGCTCTTGCGAGCGGCCACTTCGCGCTCTTTGCGAATTAGTTGCTGAATGGTGGGCATGGGTTGGCTAAGAAGGCTAGCTCTGATGATTTGGCAGTACCTAATCCTAGCAAGCAGGGATCCCGCCGTCAACTTTGTGAGCTGTCTAGCCCTCCCCTTGCGGCTAGACTGAGCCTAGCAGTGGAACCTGGCCATGAAGTGGCTGGATTGGTGGATTGCGCTTCCCTGTCCGCTCTGCCAACGCCCGGCTAGGGCTGTGTTTTGTCGAGATTGCCAGAGGCGGCTGCAGGCGGAGCGGCTCGACTCTTGGCCGGTCACCACTTCGCCTTGGCCGCTTTATGCCTGGGGGATCCACCGGGGAGCGCTGCGCAGGGCCCTCTATTGCCTGAAATATGAAGGACAGCGGCGCATAGGGGCGGTTTTGGGGGAATGGCTGGGATCCCGCTGGCTCGAAAGCCGGCAACCCTCTTCAGGCTCTCGTAAAGCCTACGGTTCGGACTATACGGTAGTCCCCATCCCGCTGCATGCGGAGCGCCTGCGGCAACGGGGCTACAATCAGGCGGCCCTGATTAGCCAAGCCTTTTGTGAGCGGACGGGTCTAAGACATTTACCTGAAGCTCTGGTGCGGGTGCGGGCCACGGCAGCCCAATACGAGCTCAACCCGCTGCAACGCCAGCAAAATTTGGCAGGCGCCTTTGCCCTCCAGCACGCTCCCGCCACCCCAGTTCTGTTGGTGGATGACATTTACACCACTGGCTCTACTGTCCAAGCGGCGCAGCAGGTCTTGGTTGCTGCTGGGATCCCTGTGGCCGGGGTGATTGTTGTGGCCAAGGCGCAGCCGGCTGCCCACCGCCCCACTCTGCCCTGGGAGCTCCGACGGCGTGGCCAGGTTTAACTATTGGGCCTGGTGCACGGCTGCCTGCCGGGGATCCACGTTGAGGAACACCGTGGCCTCCCCCTCGACGCGAATAATACGCAGAGGTGGCAACGCGTCCGTTGGGTTTTGGATGCGCTCCTGCAGCTTTTCGTAAAACAGCAGATCCGCCAGTTGTGCGTTTTCCGCTGCCGCTTGGCCTTTGAGCTCGATGGCCCGCTGGTTGGCTGCTGCCAAGATCAAAAGCCGCTCAGTTTCTTTTTGTTGAATTTGCGCCCGCACCGCTGCTGTTTGCGCCGTAATCGAGGCCACTTGTTTGCGTTCAATGGAATCTCGCAGAGCTTGGGGAAAATCGGGATAGCCCAAGAAAAGGCCCTCTACTTCTATCAGGGGCAAAGATTGCCCATTGCGGTTAACGCTGGGCATCTCTTGGCGGATCAAATCCAAGGCCTGCTGCTCGATAGCAGCCCGCTGGCTTTTGCGGTAGAAATCTTCGGAATCGAAGGAGGCAGAAACATCCCGGATTTTGGAGCGCACCACCGGCACCACCACTGTGGAAAGATACTTCTCGCCGATGGTGGCATGCAGCTCGTCTAGGGTAGCAACGTTGGGCTTGAGGGCAATGGCCACATCAACGGCAAAGGCCTGCCCGTCCGCCGTGTTTACTGCAATGGCATTGCTGATGGCATTGGCCGAGTGGGGGTCGTTGGTAAACTCCCAAACGCGGGTGAGCACGGTGTAGGTGATTGGCGTCTCGATCCCGGGGATCCGGAACATCACCCCCGGCAATTCTACCCGCCCCTTTTGCAGCCCAGAAAAGGTGTTGAACACTACGGTGGCATGGCCGGGCAAAGTAACATACAGGCAGGCGCGGAGCATTCCCAAAGCTGCTAAGAGAGTGATCCCGCCCAAAGTTAGCCAGCAGACCTGACTCTGCGCTCCTCCTGTTGAATACATAGTGGCTGATCCCGTTTTGAGGTTTGAGAAAAGAGCTGGGGCAGATGGAGCCACGCCCAAAAACTGTCCTTTTTCTGGTGGGTTTTCTACTTGGTGATCAACGTTTCCAGCCGGGATCCCAAGACGGAGGCTTTCACTACCTCTAGGTACTTGGGGTTCTGGGTGAGGGCCTGGGCCTTGGCTCGCAATTGGCCAGCCTCGGCCTCGGCTTGAGCAATGATGCTGCGGGCATCTTGGCGCGCCTGCTCGATCTCAAATTGCTTTTGCGCCAGTTGGTTTTCGGCGATGGTCTTGGCTTCAATAGCAGCTACAAAATCGGGATCAAAATCCACATCCCGCAGCAGAAAGTCCAAAACCTCGATGCCGTATCCCTTCAGCAAAAGAGCCACCCGTTCGCGAATTTGGCCCTGGAGCACTGGGCGCTCGGTAGAATAAAGGGCTTGGGCAGAAAAGCCGCTAGTCTCGTTCAAAACTACCGACCGAACAATAGGAGCAACGCGATCCAAGTAGTTCTCCCCCAGTTGGGTGTAGACTTTGGGAGCGTCGACAATCCGAAACTGGAGCGTTGCCTCCACTTGAATTTGCTGGCCATCCTGCGAGAGGGCTACTAGCCGCGGTGCATAGGCACTGGGGTCATCATCTTTCCAGGTGAGGGCCTGGGCCTTCACATCAAAGGTCACTGTGCGCGAGACAAAGGGCGGTACCCAGTGGAGGCCTGGCTGCAGGGGTGTTGGGCTCACCCCTCCCCCCCAGGTAAATAGCACCATGTTCTCGCCGTTGCCCACCAAGCGCAGCGGCCTACCTGCTGCCAGCAGGACCACCACAGCTCCACCCAGGATGGCCTTGGGCAACCACTGACCGACTTGCCTTTCCCAGCCTTCCGCTTGCATCGTTCCTTCTGCTGCTCTGCAGCCATTTTGCAGCTCTCTCCCAAGAGGAGGGAGGGTTTTCTTTATCTCTTAAGCTTTCTCAGCTTTGGCTTGCATAGTCTTTGGAGGCAAGTCCTGCCCAAGTTCACAAAAGATTACTTCACAATCTGCAAAGACCTAGGATAAGCCGGCAAAAAAGGGAAGAAGATTAAAACATAATAAAGATTTGGGTTGCCGTTCATGCTGCCTACTATTGACTACGAGCGGCGAGATATCCAGGTGTCACCCTCCTGCATTGCCGTTGCCGCTCGGGCCTTGATCCGGCAGGGGGTATCTGTCTGCTGGCGGGAAGACAGTCTGTCCGCCCTGATTCGTCTGGGCTCCAAAGGAGCCAGCGATCGAGCTGCCATTTTGCTGGTGGAAATGAGCTTGATGGGCCAGCCAGAGGAGCTGAAAAACTGGCTGGAGATGTGCTGGCAACTGCCCGCCTATCGCCGCGAGGCGCTGCGGGTGCGCGGGTAAGGGATCCCAGGAGAGGCGCGCCAGTCTCCTTCTGATGGTTGCTGGGGTTTTCCAAGGCGTACCAGGAGGGGGAAAGGAGGTGATAGGGCCCCCAAATTAGCTCCTACAGCAGCCCCCTGGCCTTGAGAAGCCGCGCCAAGCTAGCCAAGGCGGGAGCTTCTCTTCCCCGTCTTTTCCTCCAGATGGCTGACCTCAAACGGCTAACTAAACCCAGATCCCTGGGACTTCCGACTCGTCTACCCAGCCCGGAGGGATCCGAACCTGAAAGTCCCCTGGGATCCCTAACCGTGGAGCAAGCGCTGCAAAATAGTCTTGAGGTTATTTCTGGCCCAGCGAGCCTATGAACTTTTTGCAGCAGTATGTCTTTCCCGCTCTGCTTCTCCTGGTGTTTCTATTTACTCTGGTGGTGGTGAGTATCCGCTCGTTTCTCCCCCAAGATATGGCTCAGCCTGCACCGAGGGAGGAAGCAACTTCTATAGCTCTTTCTGCTTGCTGGATGCCTGGCTATGTCGAAAGCTGAGATCCCTTTGCCTGCTGGCTACCGTTGGCGCATCGGCTCTGTGTGGGATCGGCCTTGGGTGCGGCGGGGATTGCAGGCCACCCTACAGGAATCTTTCCCTGAGCAAAAGCACTGGGATCACCTTGAGGAGACGTTGGACCGCTTCTTCGATCCCCCACGTACCCCCTGCTGGTGGATCTTGAAAGAAGAAACAGGAGAACCTGTGGGTGGGGTTTGGGCTGGCATCTCCACCGATCAAGCTACCTATCAACGGGTGGCCTATGTTTTTTTGCTCTGGGTGGACCCCACTCACCGCCGGCGCGGACTGGGGAGAGCTTTGATGCAACAAGTGGAACAGTGGGGATTGCAGCAGCAGTTGGCAGCCATCACCCTACAGGTTTATCGCCACAACCAGGCCGCCCTCAACTTCTACAAACGGACTCACTTCTCCGTACAAGGCTACTGGCTGTACAAACCGCTCGGCACTGCC
>NZ_JANSIV010000097.1:38103-40897 GCF_047502705.1 Synechococcus sp. H70.1 | reverse complement strand
GAATACGCCTATGTCCAGACCTGTCAAGCTTAGTGAAGCCGAGATCCAGGCCAGGCTGGAAAACCTACCGGGCTGGTCCTTGCGGGATGGAAAGCTGCACCGCCAGTTTCAGTTCCGCTCTTTCGTCGAAGCCTTTGGCTGGATGAGCAGTGTGGCCTTGGTGGCTGAGAGCATGGGCCACCATCCCGAATGGAGCAATGTGTACAACCGGGTGCGGGTGGATCTCACAACCCACGATGCCGGGGGCATTACGGAGCTGGACTTTATCCTGGCCCAACGCATGAACGAGTTGGCCGGCTAAACCCTTTCTTGGCAGCAGCCTGGGCTAGGGATGTCCCTGGCGCAGAGGTGGGCTGAGTTGTGTTGGAAGCTGCCTCCCTCTGATAGACTAAGCCTAAGGTTAAGAAATGATAATTTTATGAACGTGCTGGTTGTGGGGGCAACGGGAACCCTGGGCCGTCAGGTGGTGCGGCGGGCCATCGAAGAGGGACATCGGGTTACCTGTCTGGTGCGAAATCCGGCTAAGGCTGCTTTCCTAAGCGAATGGGGGGCCCACCTCAAAGTGGGGAACCTGCTGCAGCCAAGCACGCTCCGAGAGGCCATGGAAGGAGCTGAGGCGGTGATTGACTGTGCCACCGTGCGAGTAACCGACACCCTCAGCACCCGCCAGGTGGATTGGGATGGCAAGGTGGCCTTGATTAACGCTGCTCGGGCCGCCCAGGTGGGGCACTTTATCTTTTTCTCTATCATGGGTGCTCAGCACGAATACCCCAATGTGCCCCTGATGAATTTTAAGCACCACATTGAGAAGTATTTGATGGGATCCCCACTGCCCTACACCATTTTCCGGGCGGCGGGCTTTATGCAGGGATTGATTGGCCAGTACGCCATCCCCATTCTGGAAGAACAGATTGTTTGGGTAACCAGTGAAAGCACCCCCATAGCCTACCTCGACACCCTAGATGCAGCTCGATTTGCCGTGCGAGCCCTCAGCGTTGAAGCAGCCAAGCAGCAGGTCTTTCCCTTGGTGGGACCCAAGGCCTGGACTTCCCAAGAGGTCATCGCTCTCTGTGAGCAGCTTTCCGGCAAAAAGGCCAAGGTTCGAACCATACCACTGGGGGTCTTGCGGGGAGCGCGCAGGGTGGCCCAGTTTTTTCAGTGGAGCTGGAACATTGCCGACCGGCTGGCGTTTGTGGAGGTAATTGCCGCCAAAGAGCCAATGCACGCCGACATGAGGCCTGTGTGCGAAGCCTTGGGTATTGAGTTGGCTTCCCTGACCTCCCTTGAGGACTACCTGGCTGACTATTTCCAGAGAATGCTGAAGCGGATCCGCGAGCTGAAGGTTAAGCAGCCCAAGGTCAAGACACCTTTCTAGATGGCTGCCAACCAGGGGCTGAGGCAAAAGAAGGGGGAGAGCGTAAACTGGAGAGCAGACCAGCATCCTGCCTAGTTCTCCTTGGTTTTTTCAACCCCAGCCTCCCCCTATGAGTGCGTCGTTGGGCCGCTCTGTAGCAGGGCCTGCCGTGCAGCCTGCGCCGGCGATTGGCGTCCCTGGGGGGAGCAAAACCTATCGCACCGGCTTTTGGCTAAACAAGGTGGTCAGCCCCCTCAAGGATTTTTCGCTAACAGTGGCCCGTGGCGAAACCTTTGGGCTACTGGGGCCTAATGGAGCTGGCAAAACCACCACGATCAAGTGTCTGCTGGGCATTGTGGAGCCTACCAGCGGCAGGGGTATGCTCCTGGGCAAACCCCTGGGGGATCGCTCCATCAAGCAGCAGGTGGGCTATCTTCCGGAAAACCCTTACTTTTACGACTACCTAACTGCCTGGGAGTTTCTCCATTTTGCGGGCAAGGTCTTTCGCTTGTCCGATAGCCTCCTCAAGGAGCGGATCCCGCAACTGCTGGAGCTGGTGGGGCTTTCCCTAGATACGGCCCGCAAAAAGCCAATGCGCACCTACTCCAAGGGCATGCTGCAGCGCACTGGCCTAGCCCAGGCCCTCATCAACGACCCAGAGCTGGTGTTTCTGGATGAGCCGATGTCGGGGCTGGATCCCATAGGCCGCTACCAGATGCGCGAGATCATCTTGTCTCTCCGGCAACAGGGCAAGACTGTGTTTTTCAACAGCCACATCCTGGGCGATGTGGAGGTAATCTGCAACCGCATTGGCATTATTGTCGGCGGCAAGTTGGTGCAGCAGGGAACATTGGACGAATTGCTGGGCCAGAGCAAAAGCTACCGAGTGCAAGGGCAAGGTGGCGCTATTGACCAGTTCCGCGACTGCCTCGAGCATTTCTCGATCCAGGGATCCCATTGGTCGGGGGAATGGAAGGGATCCCTGCCGGAGCTGCTCACTCTTTTAAGCCAGGCGGGGGCAGTGGTGACCGACTTGCACTGGCAACGGCAGTCGCTAGAAGAGTTCTTTGTCGAGCAGGTGCGGGCCATTGAAGGGGAGCGCCCCCTCTCCGCCTAGCTCTACGGCGCAGAGGCGACCTGGAGTTGCACCGCTGATCTGGCTGATGTCCTTGCAGGATCCCTGGAGTGGATGCAGACCATAGGGGGCGGGTGGGCCACCCGCAGCTCCACAGGCCGCCTGCAGCTCCTTTTGCCAAGAGATCTCGCTGCCCCGATACAATGCAGCAGGGCTCTGCTATGGTCGGGGATCCGCTGCGACTGTCCTTAGCCGAAGATTAGTTCTCACGCGCTGCCTGCGCTCTTGCCGGATCCCGACTCAGCAATGACGGTGCGGTAGTACTCCTCCAACTGTTGTGTGGCTGCCGACCAACTCCAGCGCTC
>NZ_JANSIV010000097.1:11168-38003 GCF_047502705.1 Synechococcus sp. H70.1 | reverse complement strand
CGGTGCGGTAGTACTCCTCCAACTGTTGTGTGGCTGCCGACCAACTCCAGCGCTCGGCCTCTTGGCGGGCCTGTTGCCGGAAGAGCTGCCGCTGCCCGGCACTCTCCAACAGTTGCCGGGTGGCCTGGACAAAGTCGCTGTCGGAATCGGGATCGAAGAGAAAGCCGTTGCGGCCGCTGTCCACCACATCGGTAATGCCGCCACAGCGGGGGGCGATTACCGGACAACCGGCAGCCATGGCCTCCAACAAGACCAATCCCAACGTCTCGGTGCGGGAGGGGAACACAAACAGATCTGCAGAAGCAAAAGCTGCTGCCAGCGCTTGCCCCTGCAAGTAGCCGGTAAACACGACGTCGTAGCCGGCAAAGTGTTGTTCCAGGGATCGCCGCTCTGGCCCGTCGCCCACAATGGCCAGCCGCGCCTGGGGGATCTGCTCCAGCAACACCCGGATCCGCCCCACCTCTTTTTCTGCCGAGAGCCGACCCACGTACAGCAACAGTGGCCGCTCCGGCTGCCCTGCAGTAAGACGGGCCCGCATCTCTAAACTGGCGGCTTGGGGATGGAATAGCTCCGTATCCACGCCTCGCTGCCAAAGGTGAACCCGCTCGATGCCGTGGGCAGTCAGCTCCTGCATCATGGCAGTCGAGGTGCAGAGGTTAAGCCGCGCCAAATTGTGCCCTAGCTTGAGGAGGTTCCACAAAACCCCCTCCAGGAAGCCCAGCCCGTAGTGCTTTAGGTAC
Organism: Synechococcus sp. H70.1; assembly: GCF_047502705.1. Lineage (NCBI taxonomy): Bacteria > Bacillati > Cyanobacteriota > Cyanophyceae > Synechococcales > Synechococcaceae > Synechococcus > Synechococcus sp. H70.1. The sequence goes on along the minus strand of NZ_JANSIV010000097.1, from coordinate 37,263 downwards.
TTCGGCAAATGGGTGTGGTAGGACGCCACCAGTGGGATCCCCATGGTCTGGCTGTAGTAGAGGCCTCCCAACCCCAAAACCGCTGGGTTGACCACGTGGATGACATCCGGTCGAAAACGGCTAAGCAGTCTGCCAATGGCCGGGCCGGGAGCAGCTAGCTTCAACTCCGGGTACAAGGGCAAGGGCAGGCCTGGGATCCCGTAGACCCGTGCCCGGGCAAACCGCCTAGGCGCCCCCTGCGGGGCAACAATGAGCACCGAGTTGCCACGGGCCGTCAGGTGGCGCACCGTATGGCAAAGCCGCGTCACAATGCCATCCACCTTCGGCAGAAACGTCTCCGTAAACAGGGCAATGCGCATTGGGGATCCCAAGCCCACTCCACTGCTCCCACTACTGGCTCTTAGGATGAGTGTTGCACAAAATAGCAACGTTACAACGGCCTGGGTACCCCCTCCTAGGGGGAAAGGCTGGCAGCAGGGCCAGCTGGCTTGACCTGGCCTAGGGTTGGATCTTGGCTCTGACCGAGGGTATCGGCCGCCGTTTTGCTAATAAGCAGCAGCGTGCCTGCTAGGGCCAGGCCAATCACATCTTTCCACATTGTCCACTCCCACACTCCTCACGCCCCTTACTGTAGCGGCAGTCTTTTCGCTTGGGCAGTGATGGACAACGGATTTTTAGGTGACAGCAATCACTTCCAAAATTGCGGCTTTACTCCCTCGGCTAGTCGCGGAAGGCCAGTTGCAAGCTGCCCATCAGCAAAACCAAAGAAAACACTGCCATCACCCCTCCCCAGAACCAGTAGGGCAAAAATAAGTTGTGGGCTATCTGACTGGAATCGGAGAGGATCAGCCGCCCGTTAATGACAGTAGCCTCCACAAAAAGGTAGTCAATCTGGCGATAGGTACTCACACAGGCTTGTACCCCCAAAAATTGCAGGGCAAAACCCCGCAACCCAGGGGAGGCCCAGCGAGCTACTGCCAGGATCCCCAAGCCCATGGCTGGGAGAAACAAGAAGCCAAAGGGAGAACGCACCCAAAGCAGCGTCGAAAGCAGCAACAGGGATCCCAAAAACAACAACCCCAGCCGAGCTGTGCTCGGACGGCGAGAGGTGAGGATGAACATAGCCCCAGCTATGGGCGGCCCCATTGGCCCAGCAGCAGCCACCAAGGCCCGCCCCACCCGCCCCAAGAACAGCTCGCCACTGTGAATAGCCAGCCCCGAGCCATCGGGATAGATCTCGAGACGATGAAACTCTCCCCCCAACAGCACTGCCATGAGGCCATGGCCCATCTCATGAAACCAGGTGGCCAACAAAGTAAAGGGATAGAGGAGATAATTGCCCCAGGGAAACTGCCAGAGCAAAACTGTCAGCCCCGCCGCAGCCACTAGCCAAGTCAGGCTGTGCTGGCCAGGCCCTTTGGAAGGAGGCAGCTCAAACTGAGTCATCATTTAAGGGAGTGGAGCTGGGCTTGAAGACGGTTAGCGGCAAAAGAAAGTTCCCCACTAGAGAGAGGTTGGGGGTGAGGGCCGACAACAGGAGGAAGACGGGGAAGCCGTCTTACAAGTAGGCTGGAGAAGCTCCTACGAGGATCCCTGCCTATGGCCACCTTCCTGCGCACCTGGAGCTACCGCTTTCCTTGGCTTTACCGCAGCATCAGCCGCGCAGCGGCCCTGGCAGTGGGGGGATATGAGCGACTGCGCCGGTTGCCCCTGCAAGGGATCTCCATCCAACCCCAGGATTGGGTCCTGGATCTCTGCTGTGGCCCTGCCGAGGTGACTCCAATCCTGGCCCAGCTAAGCCAAAACGTTGTCGGCCTGGATGCTTCTCCCAAGGCCCTGGCGGCAGCTCACCAACGCCTCCCCAGCGTCAAATTTGTCCAAGCCTTTGCCCAGGATCTGCCTTTTCCTGCCGATAGCTTTGACTGGGTACATACCAGCCTGGCCCTGCACGAGCTGCCTTTTCCCGACCTGGAACAGGTGCTGCGGGAAGTGGGGCGGGTGCTCAAGCCGGGGGGAGGGCTCTTGATCCTGGATTTGCACGCGCCCTGCCAGCCTCTCCTTTGGCCAGCCCTGGCCCTCTTTCTGGCCCTGTTTGAAACCGAGACTGCCTGGCACTTCCTCCAGCTGGACCTGCCCCAGTATCTGCAGCAACAGGGCTGGCAACCTGTCCGGCAGACCCTGCACGCTGGAGGAGCCCTGCAGGTCGTCCAGGCGCAAAAGCCTGGTGCTTGATCCCCTGCTCTAGGGGAAGCTAACCCTGGTGCCAGAAGGGGGTGCCCAGAACAGGGGTGCTGGGTTGGGGTGTTTCCTGGGGGGCCATTGCCCCCGCCAGGTAGGCTTGGCGGCCGGCGCGCACTGCTGCCGCAAAAGCCTCGGCCATCGCCACCGGATCCCGAGCCAGGGCCACTGCCGTATTGAGCAGCACCCCGTCAAAGCCCCACTCCATTACCTGGCAAGCGTGAGAAGGTAGGCCTAGGCCGGCATCCACAATTAGGGGCGCCTCGATCCGCTCCCGCAGCAGGCGCAAGTTGTAGGGGTTGAGGGGGCCTTTGCCAGTGCCGATGGGAGCCGCCCAGGGCATGACTACCTCACAGCCGGCATCCAAGAGCCGCTGACACAGCACCAGGTCGTCGGTGCTATACGGCAAAACCTTAAACCCCCGCCGCACCAGCTCGGCGGCAGCAGTGGGCAGTTGCACCGGATCCGGCTGGAGGGTGTAGTCATCCCCTATCAGCTCCAGCTTAATCCAGTCGGTGCCAAACACCTCTCGGGCCATCTCCGCTGTGGTAATTACCTCCTGCACGCTGTGGCAGCCGGCGGTGTTGGGCAAAAGCGGGATCCCTAGCTTCTGCAGCAGGGCCCAAAACCCCTGCGAGGCCTGCGGCCCCAGGGCTCCCTGACGCCGTAGGGAAACGGTCAACAGACAGGGCTGCGCCCGCGCCACCGCCTGTTCCAAAACAGCTGGCGAAGGGTAGCGAGCTGTCCCCAGCATCAAGCGGCTGGGCAGCGCTTGTCCGTAGAGCACCAAAGGATCCCCATCGGCCTGAGTGGAAGGGGAAAGCTGGAGAAGGGTGGACATTGGGGGAGGAGAGGGAGAAAGACAACTGGGGCACTAGCCGCCGGCACTTGGCACGACAATCTCCACCTGGTCGCCCTCTTGCAGACGGGTTTGCCCGTAGCGGGCGCGCGGCACAAATTCTAGATTAACCGCCACTGCGAAGGGGCCGTTGACCTCTACCTGGGCAATGGCCTCGGCCAGAGTTGTGCCCTCCGGCAGATCGTAGGGTTTCTGGTTGATTAGGACGCGCATGGGGCCAGAGACTTACCGGAAAACGGAGCAGCCTGTACCTGAAAAGGGATCCCCAACTCCTGGGCAAGGCGACAACTGCCGTGGTGAAGGTACTCCAAAACGGCATCGAGAAGGGCCGGAGCAATGAGAAAACCGTGGCGGTAGAGACCGTTGATCTGCAGTAGGCGCGGGGATGGCTCCACCACCGCCGGCAGATTGTCCGCCAAGGTGGGACGGCATTGGCTGCCTAATTCTAGGATACGCGCTTCGGCAAAGGCAGGGTGGACGGAGTAGGCAGCGCTGAGTAGCTCTAGAGCCGAGCGGACGCTCACAGGCGAGCGATCCTCGGATTCAATTTCGGTGGCTCCCACCACGAACAGATGCCCTGGCTTGGGGGCAATGTAGATGGGGTAGCGAGGGTGTAACAGCCGCGTTGGACGCCGCAGCGAAACTTCCGGAGCATACAGACGCACCACTTCCCCCCGCACCCCCCGTAGCAGCTGCTGGCCACCCCATTCTTTCTGGGCCCCCAGGCCGCGGCAGTCCAAAACCCAGCCGCCGGTTTGCTGTTGCCAGGCTCGCGCCCGCTCCAAAGTCCAGGGGGATCCCCACTCCACCTCCACCCCGTGCTGCCGCAGTTTGGCCAGCAGAGCCAACAGCAGTTGGCGGTTGTCCAGCTGACCCTCCTGGGGAAGATAGAGACCCTGGCTAAATCGGCCAGCCAGAGAGGGCTCCAGTTCAGCTAGCGCCTGGGCATCCAGCGGCTGGGGGCGGGGGAGGTGGGGAAGGCGTTCCCCTACGGCGGCCAGCAAGTTGGCGAAGCGCTTGGCTTCCCCGGCATCTTGGCGGTGCCAGAGGATCAAAGTGCCCTCCTGCTGAAAGAAAACTGGTTCTGGCAGGCTGGCCAGAAGAGCAGGCCAGCGGGAGAGGGCGTAGTACCCCTGGACCACTACACTTGCTTCGGCTACAACCGACTCGGCCAGCGGAGCCAGCATGGCTGCAGCAAAATGGGCGGCGCTGCTTTCGGGGGTAGTGGCCGGGGCCGCTTCCACCAGGTGCACCCGATGGCCGGCGTCGAGCAGGCTGGCAGCTAACAGGCGTCCCATGAGGCCGGCCCCGAGGATGAGGACGGGATCCGGCTGGGCCGCCTGCGGTGGGGACGAGGGCTTGCTCTGAGGAGAACCGCTGGGAAGAGTCATGGGTGGCGTGGCAGAGGAGGGAAAGCTGGTCAGATGCCTACGACCTAGGCCTATCCAGAAGGATCCCGCAGGGCCTCCACAAAGTGATAGGGGGGGAGGGGAGGGCTCCAGTCCAATTGCCAGTGGGGGTGCTCCGCCAGCCAGGTTTGGGTAAGCTGGGCTGCAACTTCCCGTTCGGCAGGGGTGAGCAAAAAGTATAGCCGCAGCCCTTCCCCTGGCTGGAGATCCCCCTTCTGCACAGGCCAGTTAGGGGGCCAGAGCTGCTGCAGCAGGGCTAGCTCCTGCTGCCGTTGCTCCTGGGCCTGGCGCTGGTGCAGGTAGGCCTGCCTGCGGGCCAGCAGATAGGCTGTTCCACTGGGGGCGGGCTGGGGATCCCGAGGAAGCTGGGTTTGAACCCTGCCTTTGAGACAATACTCGGCTCTTCCCCCGAGAACAGCCAGCGCCTGTTCGTACTCCGCCTGCTGGGTCAGCAGGTGGGCCTCTAGCTTTTCCGCCGAGAGAAAACATGTGCCAAAGCGGAGAGGCAAAAGAGGCGTCTGGGTAAATAGCCAGCAGAGTACCTGGTCATGGCGCAGGGCCGAACGCAGCAGCACCTCCTCTGAGGCCTGGAGGGCCGCCGGGTCGGGTAGCGGCTCAACAGCGGCGGCGATGCGGACCCCCGGCGGGGAAAACACCTGCAGGGGCTGCTGAAGCCCGGGGATTTGCTGGATGAATTGGCAAAGGGAGGCCCCCGGCCTTGGCAAGAAAGCATAGGTGTAAAGAGGGCTGCTAGGGATCCCCTCCGGCTGAGCTGACCACGGCATGGTTCCATCCCGGCTAGGCTTTTCTTCAGCCTATGCAACTCTTCCCCCGCCCCTCCTGCCGCTAGGCTAGAGAGGGGTCTAAAAACAGCTTGCTAGCCATGGGCAAAAACCGGCACAAGTAGGTGGGTGAAGTATGACGGGTCGCCTAGACTTCCACTCTTTGGAAACCTTTCAGAAGGAAGAAATTGAACGGCTGCGGGATCTGCTCCCCGCTTCCTTCCGGGCTTTGATTAAAGTTGTTCCTCACTCGGGCGGCGAGGGGCTGCTGGTTTCTCGCCGCAAGGCTCCTTGGCAGCCCCAGGGCATCATCGCCATCGACTTTCGCCGCTGGCAAGGGATCCCGCAGCCCCACCGAGATCTCTTGTTTTTGCGGGAGGTGGGCTGGCTTAGCCATCGCAACTGGCTGCAGCCAGGGTTTTACCAATCGCTGGCCCTGATTGGGGGCATTACCACAGTGGTGGAGATCTCTCTGCAGCACCCCTTTTCTGCCCTTCTGGCTGGCGGCATTACCGCCCTCTCCGTTCGGCAAATCTGGCAAAACCTCAATCGGGAAAGCGCCCCCTTCGAGGCCGATGAATTTGCCCTGCGCCGCGCCCAGTTCCGCGGCTATAGTCGTCAGGAGGCAGCCCGCCACTTGGCAGATGCTCTGGAACAGACCCTGAAGCTGGATCCCACCGACATCCTGACAGCACTGCGGCTGCAACGCCTCAGAACCATTGCCCGTAACCTTTCACCAGGGAGCTCCTGAGGTCAAGTGCACCTGCGTGATAGCAACCCGACCGGAAAAGCAGATGTCGGTGTCCGTCTGGGGATCGCGGGCTCGCTCGCGATAGCGGCCCTGGTAGCGGAACCACAGCACCTCTGCCCCCTCCCCTTCTGCCTCTACGCTGTAGTCGAGCGGCAGCGGCTGTGTGCAGAGAGGGCAATAGACCCGCTCTGGCAAAGGGGATCCCGGCGGCAGGTGGGGCAAGTTCACGTTCCAAAAGGCGCCCCTCGGCAAGGGTTGCTCCATTAGCTCTGCGAGGATCTCCCGCGTCCACCGCTGCACCTGCTCCCAATCAATCGGTTGGCTCCCCGCCCGATACTGGGAGATGGCAATTCCCCGGATCCCGCGCAGCGCCGCTTCCCGCACCGCCGCCACCGTGCCGGACAAGTACACATCCGATCCCAGATTCCCTCCCTCGTTGATGCCAGAAAGCACCCAATCCACAGAAGGGGCGAGCTTAAACAGGGCCACCCGCACGCAGTCGGCAGGGGATCCCTCGACAGCAAAGGTGCGCTCGCCGCGGGCCCAGGCACGAAAGGGCCGCCCCGTCGTTACCTGGTGGCTGCAGCCAGAAATTGGCTGGTGGGGAGCCACAATCCAGCAGTGTTCCTCGGCAACCAGATCCCTGAGGGCCAGCTTGAGATGGGCCAGCCCTGCTGCCTCGATGCCATCATCGTTGGTCAGCAATACCTTCATCTGAATTCCTCTACCGGCAACTTCCTGGGTTAGCCTGAATCGCAAATCTCCGTTGCAGATGGGATCCAAATGCAAAGGCAAGGCGGATCCCGTTCTTCTTCTAACCTATCCCTAGGGGGTTGGCGTCTCCTGCGCCGCAGCCCTCGACCCATGCTTGTGAACTGATACCGGAGGATTGCGATGACCACACGGGTAGCCATCAACGGATTTGGCCGCATTGGCCGGTCGTTTTTGCGGGCGCTGCTTTCCCAACCCGAGCGGGGGCTGGAGGTGGTGGCGGTTAACGATTTAACTGAGCCGGAAAACTTGGCCTACCTGCTGCAATTTGATTCTGCCTACGGTCGCCTGCCCCAGACGGTAAGCGTTGTGGATGGCCACCTGCAAGTTGGCAGCCACAAGATTCGGGTTCTGGCAGAACGGGATCCGGCCCAGCTTCCCTGGAAAGATCTGGGCGTCGAACTGGTGATAGAATCCACTGGCCTGTTTACCAAGCGGGAAGGGGCAGTCAAACACCTAGAAGCCGGCGCCAAGAAGGTGATTATCTCCGCCCCTGCCAAAGGCGCCGACCTAACGGTGGTGATGGGGGTCAACGACGACCAGTACGACCCCGCGCGGCACCATATTGTCTCCAACGCCTCCTGTACCACCAACTGTCTGGCACCGCTGGCCAAGGTCTTGTTGGACCGCTTCGGCATCGAGACGGGCTTTCTCACCACCTGCCACGCCTACACCGCCACCCAGGCCATTGTGGATCGCCCAGATCCGAAGGACTATCGGCGGGGCCGCTCGGCAGCGGTGTCGATTGTGCCCTCCACAACCGGAGCAGCCACGGCAGTTGCTGAGGTTTTGCCTGCCCTAAGGGGGAAAATGGATGGTCTGGCGCTGCGAGTGCCTGTGCTAACCGGCTCGATTGTGGACTTTGTCGTGCGCACTGAGCGGCCCATTACTAAAGAGGCGGTTAACCAAGCCTTTGTTGAAGCTGCTGAAGGGCCGCTGCGCGGCATCCTCGCCATTGCCCCGCCGCACATTGTTTCGGCCGATATCATCGGCGATCCCCACTCTTCGATTGTGGATCTAGAGTCGACAATGACGCTGGGGGATCGCACCGTGAAGGTGCTCTCCTGGTACGACAACGAGTACGGCTACGCCTCGCGGCTGGTGGATCTGGCGGTGAAAATGGCGGCTGCGCTGTAGAGCTCAATCCCAGCCTAAGTCGGTGCGCTCCAGCCAGGAGCTATCCAGGGCAGCCAGCGCCTCAGCTGCAGCTACGCCGGTTTCAGGGTGGCGCCAATGGGGAGCGATCTCGCACAGCGGGGCCAGGACAAAAGGGCGCTCCATCATGCGAGGGTGGGGCAGGGTTAGCTCAGGGCTCTTCAGGATCCGGTTGCCCATGGCCAGCAGATCCAGATCCAGCGTTCTGGCCTCCCAGCGGATGCGCCGCACCCGCCCCGCCTCCTGCTCGATGGCCAGCAGCGCCCTCAGCAACTCTAGGGGCGATTGGTAAGGGGGAAAGGGATCCAGCGCCACCACGGCGTTGAGGTAATCCGGCTGCCCCGGCGGCCCCCCTTGGGCAGGGCTGCGGTAGAGGCTGGAGCGGGCCACCACCTGGCCCAGCCGCGGCAACTTCTCTCCAGCCGTGCGCAACTGCTGCAGCGGATCCCCCAGGTTGCTGCCCAAAGCAATGTAGGCCAGGTCAGGCTTCATGGAAGAGCAGGGCGACGGCGGACGATCTCCACGTAGACATCCTCGAACAGGCCCGGCAGGGGAGCTTGCGGCTTGTGCACCCGCACCGTTAGGGCTTCCAACGGGGGGTAGTTCTGCCACAGCCGCTCAGCAATCCGCTCTGCCAACGTCTCGATCAGCCGGTAGCGTTGCTGGGTTACCTCTTCCCGCACCGCCTCGTACACCTGGGCGTAGTCCACCGTGGGGGCCAGGTCATCCCCCTGGGGAACCCAACCAAGCTGCACAAAGCGCCCTCCCAACACAGCCTCCTCAGGACGATAGCCGTGGTGGGCATGGAAGCTAAGACCCCGCAGCACCAGCCTAGTGGGGTTCATCGTGGAGACCTGCCCAAGCTGCCAGAGCCGAGACATGGGCCGGGACGTTGTGCACCCGCACCAGGGTAGCGCCCCGGCTGGCGGCAAAGAGGTGCACGGCTACGCTGGCGCTATCCCGCTCCCTGGGCACAGCAATCCCGGCAAGCTGGCCAACAAAACTTTTGCGCGAGGCTCCCACCAGCACCGGGTAGCCATAGGCCACCAGCCGTGGCAGCGCTTTGAGGAGGGCAATGTTCTGCTCGGCGGTTTTGGCAAAACCCAGGCCGGGATCCAAAATCACACTGGGAACACCGGCTGCCAGCGCCCGTTCTGCTTGATCCTTGAGAAAGCCAAAAACTTCCCCTTCGAGGTCGTCGTAGTGGGTGAGCTGCTGCATGGTGCGCGGTTCTCCCCGCATGTGCATGATGATTGCCGGCACCCCCTTCTCGGCACACAGCTGCATCATCTGCGGATCCCGCAGCCCAGTGACGTCATTAATCATGTGCGCTCCGGCTGCTAGAGCCGCCGCCGCCACCTCCGTTCGGCGCGTATCAACGCTGATGAGAATGCCGGATCCATCTAGAGCCCGGATCACGGGCAAAACCCGGTCGCACTCCACCTCCACCGACACCGGCTCCGCCCCCGGCCGGGTGGACTCGCCGCCGATATCCACAATCAAGGCTCCCGCTGCTGCCATGGCCTTGGCTGCCTGCACGGCTGCCTCTACGGATCCCCACTGGCCACCGTCGCTGAAGCTGTCGGGGGTTACATTGAGTACCCCCATCACCGCCACTCCCCGCCAGGAAAGGCGGTACCCCTCCGGTGTTTGTTCGGCCCCAGGCAGGGGACGGCGGGAGATCAAGCTGGTAAAGCCCATAACTACTGCAAACAGATCTGCTGTCAAAGCAGCCGAGAGGGATCTCTCCGCTCTCGATGGCTTTACTCTTCCTTCTGGGGCTAGGGCAAGCCTATCTGAATCCTACTTTGCAAAAAGCTATATCCAAGAGGGATCCCCTGCTCGCCCAAGTCAGGGAGGAGTTTAGGCCTGCAGAGGAACCCCTCTTGCTCAAGCTAAAACATGATGTCGTCTTCCGAACGACCCCAGAGGCACCAGATGATAGAAGCAAAAATTGCTAGGTAAACCCAGGCCATCGGCCCGTATTGCAGCAGATCCATCAATATGTCCCTTAAAGAACTTGTTTACCTAGTCCAATTATTGTGATGTTTCGTTACAGCGTCAACGGTTTTCTCAGGAAAACTCTTCCTCAAAGCAGGCCCCTCTGCGGCGGGGATCCCTTCCCAGAAAGAACTAGGTCTTTTTGCTTAGGGGCAGGGGGCACGCGGCTTGGCGGAATAGGCCAGGGAACCCTAGACATGGAAGCGAAAGTGCATCACATCCCCTTCCTGAACCACGTAGTCCTTGCCCTCGCTGCGCACCAGCCCCTTCTCTCGGGCAGCACTTAGGGATCCTGCTGCCACTAGATCCTCATACGCTATCGTTTCTGCCCGGATAAAACCCCGCTCAAAATCCGAGTGGATCACCCCCGCTGCCTGGGGAGCAGTGGCACCGGCAGGGATCGTCCAGGCGCGAGTTTCTTTGGGGCCGGAAGTAAAGTAGGTGCGCAGACCCAGCAGCTCGTAGGTGGCGCGGATCAAGGATTTCAGCCCCCCTTCTTTCACCCCCAGCGAGTCTAGATAAGCCTGTCGCTCTGCAGGCGGCAGCTCCACCAATTCCGCCTCCACCTGGGCTGAGACCACCACCACACGCGCCCCTTCCGCCTGCGCCACTTGCCGCACCTGCTCTACCCACGCGTTGCCAGTGGCCAGCTCCGTTTCCGCTACGTTGGCGGCGTAGATTACCTTCTTGCGCGTGAGTAGCCCCAGCCCCTTGATGGCGGCCTCCTCCTCCGGACTAAGGGGCACCAGGCGAGCTGGCTTGCCCTCGTCCAGAGCAGCCTGTAGCTTTTCCAGGGCCTGCAGCTCCACTTGAGCCGTTTTGTCGGACTTGGCCTGCTTGCGCACCCGCTCCAAACGCCGCTCGATCTGCGCCAGATCCGCCAGGGCCAGCTCTAGGTTAATCACGCCTATGTCTCGCAGGGGATCCACGGAGCCGGCCACGTGGACAATGTTCTCGTCCTGAAAGCAGCGCACCACATGCACGATGGCGTCCACCTGGCGGATGTGGGAGAGAAATTGGTTGCCCAGCCCCTCGCCTTTGCTGGCGCCAGCTACGAGCCCAGCAATGTCAACAAACTCAATCTGGGCGGGGACGATTGCCGCCGAGCCGCTGATCTTGGCCAGCACCTCTAGGCGCTCATCCGGCACCGCCACCCGCCCTATGTTGGGCTCGATGGTGCAAAAAGGAAAGTTGGCCGCCTCGGCCTTGGCATTTTCGCAGAGGGCGTTAAAGAGAGTCGATTTGCCCACATTGGGCAGGCCAACAATGCCAGCTCTGAGCATGAGAGGCTAGGGTAACGGCAAGGGGATCCGTTGCGAAACTTTAACTATTCTGACGTTAGCATTGGTTGCCGGTGGCTGCTGCTCCCTCACCCCCCTCCCCTGGAGTTGCCCTCAGACCCGCTCCAAAAAGACCACTCCCTCAACATGGCCCGTCTGGGGAAAGAAGTCAGCGGCTCGCCATTGGGTTAGGCGGTAGGATCCCTCGGCCATCAGGATTTGCAGGTCGCGCGCCAAGGTGGCAGGGTGACAGCTAATGTAGACGATGCGCTGGGGTTGTCGCTGCTTCAGGATCTCGAGCACTTGCCGGTCACAGCCGCGCCGCGGCGGGTCCAACACCACGATATCGGCAGGAGGCAGAGTCGGCAAAACCGCTTCTACTGTGCCCTGGAAAAATTGGGCCGAGGCGATGCCGTTGAACTGGGCATTGTAGCGGGCCTGGGCCACCGCCGCCGGCAGGACTTCCACCCCTATCGCCCGTTTGGCCCGCCGGGCCAAGAGCAGGGTTAGGGTGCCGATGCCACAGTAGGCGTCTAGGACGATCTCCTCGCCACGCAGCTGGAGCTGATCCACTATCCAGGTAAAAAAGGCCTCCGCCTGCTCCGTGTTGACTTGAAAGAAGGAGGTGCTGTCAATCCAAAAGGAAAGACCGGCCAATTCTTCCCGCAGGGATCCCCGCCCGGCAATGACCTCCGTTTGCGGGCCAAAGATGACGTTGGTGCGGGCCGGGTTGAGGTTAAGACAGACCCCCACCAGGTCAGGGTAGCGCTGCATCCAGCGCTGGGCCCACCTTTCCAGATGGGGCAGGTCGCGGCTGCAACTGACCAAGGTGAGGAGCACCTCACGGGTGCGGCGGCCAATGCGCAAGCCCAGATGGCGCAGGTGGCCCTGGTGGCGGCTTTCGTCATACACGCTCCAGCCAGTTTCCTGCAGATCCTGCTTTATTTCCCTTAGGAACACATCCAGCCGCTCGTCCTGCACAGGGCATTGGTTGAGGTTCACCAGGCGGTGGCTGCCCGGTCGGTAGTAGCCCATGCGCAACGGCTGGCCCTCCGCTTTGGCGATGGGGTAGGTGACCTTGTTGCGGTAGCGCAGCGGCTGCGGGGATCCCAAAATCGGGACGGGCTCGGGCAGGGAAAGGCCGCCAATGCGCTCCAGGGCATCCCGGAGAATTTGCTGCTTGGTGGCTAGCTGCTGCTCGTAGCGGACGTGCTGCCACTGACAGCCACCACACTTGTCGGCCACAATGCAAGCGGGTCGCACCCGCTGCGGCGAGGGAGCAAGGAGGGAACGAATTCGCCCGACCAGGTAGTTGCGCTTAATCTCAATGACCTGGGCCACCACCCGATCCCCCGGCACACCTTGGGCTACAAACACTACCCGACCCCGCCCGTGGCCAAACGTATGGGCAATGCCATCGCCCTCGGGGGTTAGGTCGGTGATCTCTAGGGATAGGAGATCCCCTGGCTTGATGGGCTCAGGTGCCAGGGAAGGGATTGGCTGCTCCATGGAAGAAGGTGGGGCACTCCAAATACCAATGAGCGGGGACTGGAGTCAATCCAACGAATCCAAGGCTAAACTCGATACGCAAGAAAATCCGGCAACCGAAAACTCTATTGTGGCATTGGCTAGGAGGCCTCGCCTGGGAAGGGAGCCGCCGGAACCCTATTTGCCTCGCTGCAGAGGGGCTCGAGGCTGGCTCCCCAAGCTGCGCCCAAGAGCAAGGTTATCAACAGGTGAATGCGGCCATCCAGGATCACCACGTCCAAAAGCCCCGCAGCAAAAAATGCCGTCAAGGCCAGCAAAACTCCCAAGAGAACCCCGTCCTGGGAGCAGCGCCAGGCTTGCCAGCCCCGCACCCAGATCCAGCCCCACAGGGCCAAATAGCCCACTAGCAGAGGGATCCCGCCTTCTGCAGCTAGGTGCAAGTACAAATTGTGGCAGTGGCCCAGCAGCTCCGGCGGATCCTGGGCGTTGTAGAGGGCAGGGAAGCTCTGCCAGCCCCAGCCCGTTAGGGGACGCTCCCGCACCATCTGCAGGGCAAAGCGCCAGGCATCCAGGCGGTTGGTCGTAGAGCTGAAATGGGGGGCCTGGGGGTCGAAGGTGTCTGCCAGCCGGCTCCAGATCAAGGAGGGCACAACCGCCCGCCAGCCGGGCCAATCCAAAGCCGCCGCCAAGCTGGCTAGCCCCAGGCCGGCCAGGAGAGCCATCCTCCCCCAGCAGCGCCGCAGCGCCAATCCCATCAGCAGTGCCAGCCCCCCTGCCCCCCAGCCGTTGCGGGAGGCTGTCAGCAGTAACAGCAGGAATCCTAGCCCCAGCATTGCCGCCAGCGCTGCTCTGGTAAGGGGGGATGAGGCTACCCCCCACAGCCCCGCCGCCAAGCACAGGTGGATCACCAGGTAGATGGCCAGAATATTGGGGGAGGTGAAGGCCGCCGCCGGTCGCTCCCCGCCAGCCACTCCCGTAATCCAGAGCGGCCCCAAGAAGAGATGCCCCCGCCACCCCCACAGGACCTCTCCCCAGCCCAACAGCAGCATCAGCCCACTGCCTAGCACCAACACCTGTGCCAGGCGCCGGCGGTTGAGGGGATCCCTCAGTGCCCCAGCTAAGGCTGGCAGCATCAGCAGAAAAGGCCAGTAGTTAAACATCCCCAGCAAGCTCAGCCGCCAGTCTTCTGCCAGCAGCGCCGTTGCCACCGCCGCCAGGCTCAGCAGGCCGGCCAAGGGCAGCAGGGGATCCCGCCGGATCTGCTGCCAGGAGCGGCCATAGCTCTGCACCGTCCCCACCACCGCCAGCAAGAGACTGGGAGCCAGGTTGACTGGGATCAGGGCTGCTGCTCCCAGCAGCCAGCTTTGCGGCTGAGGTGGCCAGGAAGGCGGCAACCCTTTTGAGGCCTCCCCCTGCCAGGGGCGGCAAGACAAGATTGGCCTAGCCATCATTCCTCGTCGTCAAGGGGGATCCCTGGTCGTACCCGCCCCTGACCAAAGTAGCGGCCAAACTGCAGCTCGTACACCTCATCTTCATCCTGGGTTTCCACCCACAGCTCCGAGCGGGCATAGCCCACGCACAGCAGCCCGTAGCCCTGCTCCTTCAGCTCCCGCGAGATCCCCATCGCCTCCGGCTGGTAGAGGGATCCCTGCCGGATCCGCACCGCACAGGTGGTGCAGGCGCCGTTGCGACAGGCAAAGGGCAGTTGGATCCCTTGGGCTTCGGCAGCCTCTAGGATGTATTGGTCAGCCGGTACCTGGATGAGATAGTGAGCGTCTTTCTGGCGGTCGTGGATGTGAACTGGGTAGGAATGCATGGAGGAGAAGGGCCTTTTCCAAGATCACTTCTCCATGATCCCATAGGATTTCAACGGGGTTAGGCTACTTCCTTGCTCCGTAGGATAAGCTGAAGGCAGGGCCCCAAGGAGAGCAGCCTATGCTAGAAGCCCACAATTCTCCCCTGCCCTCAGTGGAAAAACTGCCGGCCACCTTCTCGGCCGAAGTTTTCAACAAGCTCATGGAGAGCAATACCGAAACCCGCCCCTGGGGTAGCTTTACCGTCCTGGAGGAGGGCCCCGGCTACAAGATCAAGCGGATTGTGGTGCTGCCTAAGCGTCGCCTTAGCCTGCAGATGCACTACCACCGCAGCGAACACTGGATTGTGGTTGCCGGTACTGCCAAGGTTACCTGCGGCGATGAAGAGCGGCTGATCACCACCAACCAGTCCACCTACGTGCCCCCCTGCACCAAGCACCGCCTGGAAAATCCCGGCGTCATCCCCCTGGTGATCATCGAGGTGCAAAACGGCCAGTACCTGGGCGAAGACGACATCGTCCGCTTTAGCGACGACTACGCCCGTGCTACTGGGGAGCCACCGACCCCCTCCTGTGCCGGCCAAGCTCCCTAGAAAGGGGAAAGGGTGATCACCAGCAGGGCAGCCATCAAGCCCAGCGCCACCTGCAGTGCCTGTCCAAAGGCTGGATGGCTGGTCACTACCTTCCCAGAGCGGCTCTGGAAGCGGGCCAGATCTAGGTAGGGAACTGCCCCCCGCCGGAACCATCCGACAACCGTTCCCTCCTTGCCAATTAGGCCTGCGGCCTGCTTGGCTCCAAATAGGAAATTGCCCAGCGGCCCCAGCCGAGAAACATAGCGCAGGAAAATCATCCCCGTCTCATCCTGGAGCTTGAGATCGGCGCCAAAGCGGTAGCCCGGATCCCCTCGCCCAATCACCCGCCCCTGCAACTGCATCGGCAAGCCGCGCAAGGGGCTGGCGTAGGGGTTGCTCATCGCCTTCAGCACCGTCAACGCCGGCGGGTTTTCCAAGCTGGGGTACATCACCGTCATCTTCAGCAGCAGGCCCAGGCTGGCTCCCGCCAGTGCCAGGCCGGCAAGCATGCCGTAAGACCCTGCCTGCAGAGCTGGGATCCCGAGCACCATCCCCAAGACTGCCCCCAGCCGCTCGGCATTCAACAGCAGCAGATCCCTGAGAAAACTGCCGTAGAGCTGCTGGCGGTTGAGCTGCTTGCCCTGGGCCACCACGCTGGCCATGTCGAACTCCACCGGCAGATCCAGTTGTTCGGCATAGGTAGCCAGCGCCCGCACCCGCTTGCCGGTAAGGGGATGGGTGGAGTTCAGCTCCATCCACCAGGCCCAAGGGTTAAACAGATCCCACAGAAACACCCTGCCCACTTGGCTGGGATCCGAAGCAAGCCGGTAGGCTGTCCCGGCTATCACCGCCGCCTTGGCATCGTAGATCCCTAAGGCCCGCGTCCCTTCCAGCAGGCGAGCACTGCGCTGTCGGGCTTCCTCATCCTCTTCCCGTTCCCCTTCTTGCACGATGCCAAAGGCAATTTTCACCAGCGCCCGCGCCAGGGCATTGGGGTTGCCGGTGGTTGCGGCGGCAAAGTACTCCCGCACCCGCGACAGATACAGCACCAAGTAGGAGCCGGCCACGTAGAAAAAGTAGGCGACCAGAGCCAAGAAACCTATGTTTTTGCCGCCTCTGCGCTCCCGGCGTGTGTCGCGCACGTAGACGTAGAGGAGATAGAGGAGCTGCACCAGCGTGGCAGCCAGGGTCATGACCGCGAAATCCCAGTGGATGATATGCCCCAGCTCGTGGGCGTAAACGGTAGCCACCTCTTCATCTTCCAAGTAGGTGAACAAGCCCTCGCTGACAACAATGCGGGCGTTATTGGGCAGGCTGCCATAGCTGAAGGCAGTGGGGTTTTGATCGCGGATTAGACCCAGCTTCGGCTGCTTCAGCTTGTACTGGCGGCAGACCCGTTCGATCACCTCCGCGCTTTCGGGGCTGCGACGCCCGATTTCCGCCAGGCTCACCCACTGGGTGCCGTAGAGGCTGTGCTGGATCCAGTCCATCAACCAGGGGGACAAAAAGAAAATCAGGGCATTGAAGGTCAGGGTGAGTAGAACGGCGGCAAGGAAAGAGCCGAAGGAAAACCCCCCTTCCAGGGTGCCGAAAACGGCCAGGAGAAGCACAAACACCAGGCCGAACAACAGGCTCAGGGTCACGCCGGCGGCCAGAGTGAGGTTGCCGGCAAAGCTGGCCAAAACCAGCGAGACCCCTGTCTGAGGAGCGCGATACCGGCGTCGGGTCTGACCGGTTTTGAGACCCGAGGTGGCAGGATCCAACTCTGCTAAGGTGCGGCTGGGATCGAAGCAATAGCGGCTTAGCCAAATGCCCAGGAGCCGCAGCTCATAGGGGTTGAGACTTTTCAGAGGTTCCAGCCACAGGGCCGCTTCCACCGACAACGCTACCGTGGAGACGGCGCTGGGGTTGCGGAACAAGGTGGGCAGCAAGGGCAGAACTTCCTCTTTTTGCCCAGCCGTGAGGCTATGAAAACCCAAGACCGCCTGGCGCACCACGCTCGAAGGTTGAGGCAGGTCGGCGGTGAGCAACTGGCGGTCTTGGACAGATCCAGCTCCCAAGCGCTTTTGAGCTCCGGCACCAGGCTTACCTGCGTCTGCCAGTCCGCCTGTCGCTGGCCAATGGGGCGGCTGTAAAGGGCCAAGCGCTTGACTTGGGGGTAGCGGCTAGCTATGGCCTTCTGGAACCAAGCGCTCAGCTGCTCATAGTTGGGAGTGGAATCGGCAGGGCGATTGAGCAGGATCGCCAAGGCGTAGTCCCCAGGGCTGTCTTGGAGGGGCTGGGCCTTGACTTGGACTCGCAGGCACAAATCAGCTAGAGCCCCCTCCAGCCACTGTGCCACTTCCTGCTCGTTCATAGCTTGGGTTCCCTCCAGTGGCTTGGCAACTTGACAGCAGCTGTTCTCAAAGATCTCTTGCTGCTCCTCTGGGGGGGAGGGCAGCCCAGGCAAAGGGGAGCTGGGCTACACAATCGAGCGCTGCCCCTCGGGGCTAATGCCGATGATGGTGAGCTGACAATCGAGCAGCTTAAAGCCGTATTTTTCCGCCACCTTCTGGCTAATGTTGAGGATAGCATTGTTTTTAAACTCGATGACTTTGTTGGTTTTAATGCAAACCAAATGGTGATGGTGGTGGGGGGCCGGCTGGTTGATCTCGTAATGTTTGTGGCCTTCCGTCAGCTCCAGCTCCCGCAAAATGCCCATGCGCGTCATTAGCTTGACGGTGCGGTAGATAGTGGAAAGGCTAATTTTATGGCCTTCTTCCTGCAACTTCTTGTGCAGCTCCTCAGCACTTAGGTGAGTTCCCTCCGGGAGGCTTTGAAAGGTTTGTAGAATGATCTCCCGTTGCCGAGTGGCTCGCCAACCCCTAGCGTTCAGCTCTGCCTTGAAAGCTTCCTCCGTATAGACCATAATCCTGCCCCTCCACTTTAGGCAACGTTGCCGTGCCCCTCAATAAGTTCTGTAATTGATAATAGCTTTCCTGAGAGCCCTGCCAGCGCTTTTTAGCTAGCCAAGGGATCCCTTGAGGAGCAGCCACGGCGCCTCCTTCAGCCCGCAAGGGGAGAGCCCTATCCAGCGGGGAGGAGCTAGCCTGCTCTTGCTGCCGGCAAGTTTGGGCTACCATGCTCAGGAAAAGGCCCGCGTAGTTGGTTTGGGGGAAGGCAGAAAAAGATGCGCTTTGAGCAGCCCAAAACCTATTCCATTTCTCTAACGGGCTGGGGTTTTTGGCTGGGATCCCTAGCTGCGGCAGCTTTGCTAACCGGCCTTGGCCTAGGCTGGCTGGTGGTTGGCCTAGTAGCCCTGCTTTTGTTTTTGCTCTCTCTGCCGGTGCTGGTGCTGATGGCCTTTCGCTGGTGGGCCCGCCGCTGGATGGCAACGGATCTCTGCCCAGTCTGTGGCTCAGAGGCGCAAGCCCTTGAAGGCAGCTGCTTCTTTTGTCCCAGTTGTGGCGAGCCCCTGTTTGTTGCCGATGGACACTTTTACCGGCAAACGCCCCCCGGCACCATCGACGTGGAACCTGTGGAAGAGAACGGCTGGGAGTTGCCGAGCTGAGGGATCCGCTGTAGTGGCGGGCTGGTGTTTTTAGAGGGCACTTGCGGTGAGCAGGGCGGCGCACCCCTATCGCCAACGACGGCGACGGGTTTGGCTGATTAAGGGGCTGGTGGCGATCTGGGGGGCTATGCTCTCGGCAGCGCTCCTGCTGCTGGGCGCAGCTCCTTTTTCCCAGGCAACGGCGCAGGGATCCCTGCAACCTCAGGTGGAGGCCTACCTGGCCCAGTTGACCGATCGCGGCTTCTCTGCCAAGGCCCAGGGGGTTTGGCTGCAGGTGGGCGACCAGGTGTTGGGGCAGCACCAGGGATCCACCCCCCTGCCGGCGGCCTCCCTGAGCAAGGTGGCCACTACGCTGGCCGCTCTGCAGCAGTTTGGCCCCCAGCACCGCTTTGTTACCACCTGGTTAACCACGGGTTCACTAACCGCTGAGGGAGTCTTGCAGGGGGATCTCTGGGTGCTGGGGGGAGAGGATCCCTTCTTCGTGTGGGAAGAGGCCTTCTTGGTTGGCAACGCTCTCAATGGTCAGGGGATCCGCCAAGTGCGCGGGGATCTGGTGGTGGTAGGTCGCTTTTACATGAACTTTTCCCAGGATGTAGCCCGCTCGGGAGCTCTGCTGCAGCAGGGGCTGGATGCGCGGCGCTGGCCGCCAGAAGCCCAGGTCCAATTTCAGACCTTGCCCCCTGGCACCCCCAGGCCGCAAGTGGAGATCTTGGGCTCGGTGCGGCTTGCCCAGCAGATCCCAGCTACCGCCCAAGTTTTGCTTAGGCACGAGTCGCCCCCCCTCATTCGCCTGCTCAAGCTAATGAATCTCTACAGCAACAACTCCATGGCGGAGATGTTGGCAGCTGCGGTGGGAGGAGCAGAGCGGGTAGCCCAAATTGCCCGCAGGGCAGCAGGGATCCCGCCCGCAGAGCTACAGCTAGTCAACGGCTCGGGGTTGGGGGTGAAAAACCGCATTTCTCCGCGGGCCGATGTAGCTTTGTTGCAGGCAATTCAATTGTTTCTGGAAAAGCAGGGGCTCTCTCTAGCAGATGCCTTTGCTGTCGTCGGCCAAGATGGGGGGGTGTTGGAGCGACGGCTGTTGCCAAGGATGATGATTGCCAAATCTGGCACCCTGAGCAGCATCAGCACCTTGGCGGGGGTATTGCCAACCGAGAAGGGGGACATTTGGTTTGCCCTAATGAACAGCGGCGCCCCTTTGGCCAACCTACGTACCTGGCAGGAACAATTCCTCAGCCAGCTGCAATCGCAGTGGGGAGCCCCTGCGACCTTGCCTGAGCACTGGAGGCCACGCTGGAGGGATGGGGGATCCCGCCTTCACTTTGCCCTCAACTACTCCACCCCAGGCTATCGCTAGCGGCCACTCTACAGCAGGCGGGTTTCCCTACCGCCGCCCGGAGCTTTGCGGCACCTTTGGGTAAAGAGCTTTGCCTCTGGGGCGTACAGGAGTCGAACCTGTGTAAGGCAAATTATGAGTTTGCTGCCTAAACCGCTCGGCCAACGCCCCTTCTTTCTCTACTCTAGCGCCCCTGTCTAGATCCTCACTAGGAGGGCTCGGCCCACTCCTAGGCCCTTCTGACCTACTCCTCTTCCTCCATCTCGAAGTCTTCCACGAAGTTATCGCCAATCAGGTCGTCAATCTCCTCGAGATCCTCGTCCAGGGTTATCTCAGGAACTTCCATCGGCTGCTCCAGCAAGCGACCTTCTTGGCGTAGCCAGTCCAGGATGGAGAGGCTGCCACTGGAAGGCAAGACTACCGGCGGTTGATCCCGCGGCTCCTCCCGCAGAGAAGGGTTGTGGTAGTACATACTTCTTCCTGTCTCGGAAAAGGGAAACTGAGGAAGGATAGACAAAGTCGAAACGCCTCCCCTCTAGGGAGAGGAGGGCCGAGCTAGCGGCCAACTCTTAGCTTAGCCTAGGCCTGCCAGGACTGCAAAAAGCGCTGCAGCACCCGCTCCAACTGGATGGCTCGCGCTGCTTTAAATAACAGCCGATCCCCCCCCTGCACCTGCTGCAGCAAAATTTCTAGGAGAGTCGATTGGTCCTCACAGCGCTCTATCTCAGCCGCCGGCCCTTGCTCAATTAGCGGCTGCATTTCCCCGTCAGGATCCAAAAGCAACAGCCGCTCCAACCCCAAAGGAGCAGCTGCGCGCCCCACCTCTGCATAAAGCTGAGGGGCATGCTCCCCCAACTCCCGCATGGGGCCGAGGACGGCCCAGCGCCGTTTCCCCGGGGTTTGGGCCAGAAGCTGGAGAGCCGCAATCATCGCCTCTGGCGAGGCATTGTAGGTCTCATCCCAAATCTCCACATCTCCTGCCAACTTAAGATGGCGGTTACGCCCCTCCAGAGGTGGAGGCAAGAGGATAGGCTCCCGCAGGCGGTCCCAATCCAACCCCAAGCTGCGCACAGCCGCCAGCACCCCCATCCAGTTGAGGGCGTGGTGTCTGCCTGGCAGGGGCACCGGCAAGGTCAAGCCCTCCACGGTTACCGTTTGCGCTTGCGGATTCCACTGCCCTCGCAGGTTACCTTGGTCGAGGCCGTAGGTGAGGGTTGGTCCCGACCACACCCTGGCGGCAGTGGCTAGCAGCAAGGGATCCTCACCGTTAAGCAGAGCCACTCCCCCCTGGCCTAGCTCCTGCAGGAGCTCACACTTGGCAGCGGCAATGGCCTCGCGGGATCCCAGTCGACCAATGTGGGCAGTGCCAATATGGGTAATCAGGGCGTGGGTGGGCTGAGCCATCTGGGCCAGGCGGGAAATTTCGCCAGGACCGCGCATGGCCATTTCCAGCACTGCAAACTGGTGCTCAGGTCGCATCTGCAGCAGCGTCTGCGCCACCCCAATGTCGTTGTTGTGGTTGGCTTCGCTCTTGAGAACGCTGCCGTAGCGGGAGAGGGCAGCCGCCAGCATTTCCTTGGTCGTGGTTTTGCCTACTGAGCCAGTAATGGCCACCACAGGAATGGCAAACTGCTCCCGCCAGGCTCTGGCTAGGCGCTGGTAGGCAGCCAGGGTATCGGCAACCCGAAAATGGGGTGCAGCCACCGGCTGCTGGCTGATGACGGCAACGGCCCCTTTGCTGAGGGCTTGGGGAATGAAATCGTGCCCGTCAAAGCGTTCTCCCCGCAGAGCCACAAAGATTGCTCCCGGCTGCAGCTGGCGGCTGTCGGTACAGAGGGTCTGAACCGGCCAGCTCAACAGCTGGGGATCCCCCTGCAGAGGAGTTTGCAGCAGCTCAGCCACCCTTTGTAACGTCAGCATGGGTTGACCCTCCCGCCAGCTAAAGTCAGGGTAGGATAGCCAAAGGAAGGTTCGCCTGCGGCAAGTTCTCAGAGCCCCTTGGCTAGGCTACTGGCCGCCGCAGGTGTTGGACGAGAGCTTGCAGACCCAGCAAGTAGCTATGGGCCCCAAACCCACTGATTTGCCCAATGGCTACAGCAGCAATGTAGGAGTGCTGGCGGAAGGGCTCGCGGCGGTAGATGTTGCTGAGGTGAACCTCTACAGTGGGCAATCCCACGGCAGCAATGGCATCCCGCAGAGCAATACTGGTGTGGGTGTAGGCGCCGGGGTTGATCAGAATGCCAGCGTGCTGCTGGCGGGCGCGGTGAATGGCGTCGATGAGCACTCCCTCATGATTGGACTGCAGGATCTCCAGCTTTACCCCCAGCAGCTCTGCTTGCCGCTGCAGAGCCTGATCAACCTGCTCTAGGGAAACTGAGCCATAAATGCCCACCTCTCGTTCTCCTAGCAGGTTGAGGTTGGGACCGTGCAACACCAAGAGGCTCAAGGGTTCGCCACTGGTGGCCAGGGCAGTCGGATTAACGACGACGAGGGGATCCATCTTCTACCGGAATGGGTGCAGGTTGAGGCTGAGGACTTCCCAGCAAGGCATCAATGACACGTTCCACCCATTCGCGGATCTTTTCCAGGACTTTCTCTACCCAATCCATCCGACTTGCCTCGTAGGAGTTGCAAAGCTCTCAAGGGAGTTTAACCCCTCGACTTTCTATCTATGATAGCCTTCTTTTCCAGGGAACAGGGCAATCTCAGCCGGAAATCCCTAGTGCAGAGCACTCAAGAGCAGAATGTCCACAGCCAGCAGAGCCCCGGCAAAGGCCAAGAGGAGGCGGACGATCTGGCGTTCTTGCTTGGAGCGATGGGATCCCCAGCGGAGAGATTTGGGAAGGCGGCGGAGCATACTACTTGAGGAGCGTCGACCTACGCCTATCATGCCCCATTCTCCCCTTGGCGGATCCCAGCTGAGTTCCCCCCGTTGGGGGAGGGAAGCTGGGCTGTAGTGGCCAATTTCCTTGTAGAGTGAGGGTTAATCCCTTTTTTCTTGTCAATGACCACTCCCCTAGCCCAAGCTGAAACCGTTCTTCAGCGCTGCTGGGATCACTGGCAAGCTCTGGCCAGCCGTCCAGACTTGCAGCCGGAGCTTAAGGCTTTGTCCGCTTTGCGCAAGCAATTGACGGCGCGGCTATTTTCCATTGCCGCCTTTGGGCTGGTCAACCGCGGCAAGTCAGCTGTTTTGAATGCCCTAGCTGGCGAGGCTCGGCTGGAAGTGGGGCCCCTCAATGGCGTAACGCAAAAGCCGCAGTCTCTGCTATGGCAGCCAGGGCCAGGGATCCCTTGGCAGGTGCGGCTCATCGACACCCCCGGCTTAAACGAGATCAATGGCGAGGCGCGCGAGCAGTTGGCCTGGGAGGTGGCCCGGGCAGCGGATCTCATTCTGTTTGTGATTGCCACCGATCTCACCCAGCTAGAGTACCAGGCCCTGCTGGAGCTGCGCACCCTGCACAAGCCCCTCCTGCTGGTGTTGAACAAGTGTGATCTCTATTCGGAGGCAGAGCTGCAGGCCATTTGCGAACAGATCAGCCGCCACCTGGACTGGCTGTCGCCGCAGGCACTCTTGACGGTGGCCGCTTGCCCAAAACCCCAGAAAGTCCGCACCCACTGGCCCGATGGTCGTATTACCCTGGAGTGGGAGCGACCCGCACCCCAGATTGAGGCTCTGCGAGGCCGAATTGTGGAGATTTTGCAGACGGAGGCAGAATCCCTTTTGGCCCTGAATGGGCTGAAGCGGCTGGAGCGCCTTCAGGCCCAGCTGTGGCAAAAGCAGTGGCAGTATCACGCCCGCTACTTAGAGCAGTGGAGTACGGCCTGCGCCCTTGGCAAGGGGGTAGCTGTGGGCTTAGCACCCTTGGGCTTGGACCTGCTGCTAGCGCCCCTGCTGGATGGGCTGTGGCTGTTGGGCTTGGGAAGGCGGCTGCGCCTGCCGTGGCGAGCCCTCCGCAGGGCAATAGGGGACTTGTGGAGACCGCTGCTCTTCAACGGCTTGCTGCTGCTGTTGGCCGAAGGGCTGGGTAGCTGGCTGGGGGGAGGCTGGGGCAACAGCCTCCTGGCGGGAGTGGTAGCAGGAGTGGGCCTATACCGCCTGGGCTCCCTAGGGCCGCCCCTGTTGACCCGCTGGGTTGGCGAAGCGTTTGGCTTAGGGGCCGTCCTACGGGATCTCATTGGCAGCAAAGAGCTACCGGCCAAGGTCTAGGGAGCGCCTAGTCCTGCACCATCTCGGCAGCATGGTAGGAGCTACGCACCAGAGGCCCAGAGCGCACCTGGCGAAACCCCATCTGGCGGGCAATCTCCCCCAGCTCGGCAAACTCCTCTGGTGTCCAGTAGCGCTGCACAGGACGATGGGCCAAAGAAGGCTGCAAATACTGCCCTAGGGTAAGCCGGTCGCACCCCACTGCCAGCAGATCCCGAAACGTCTCCAGCACTTCCTCCCGGGTCTCCCCGTGCCCCAGCATAAGGCCGGACTTGGTAGGCAGATGGGGATCTAGCTCCTTTACTGTTTGCAAAACCCGCAGTGATAGGTCGTAGCCAGAACTGCGCCGCACCACTTTGGACAGCCGCCGCACTGTCTCGATGTTGTGGTTGTAGCAGGCTGGCCGAGCTGACACCACGCGGGCAATGCAGTCGCGGTCGCCGCGAAAGTCAGGAGTGAGCACCTCGATCTGGGTGTTGGGACAGCGCCGCCGAATGGCCTCCATTACCTCCACAAAGCGGCCGGATCCCTGGTCCGGCAGGTCATCGCGAGCTACTGAGGTCAGCACCACGTAGCGCAGCCCCAGCAGCTCAACCGCCTCGGCCACCTTCTCCGGCTCTTCGGGATCCAGGGGGGCGGGCCGTCCCCTGGTCACTTGGCAAAAGGAACAGGCACGGGTGCAGACTCCACCCATCAGGAGAAAGGTGGCAGTCCTTTGGCTGTAGCACTCGGCCCGATTGGGGCAGCGTCCCTCCTCACAGATGGTGTACAGGCCCCGCTGCTTGATAATCTGCTGCACCGCTGCGATCTCACTGGCTTTGCCAATGGAACGCTTGACCCAGCTGGGAAGAGGGCTAGCAGGCATGGACAGAACCGCTGGCTTAGTTTCTGCGGGATTGAGGTAGGGTTTATTTTGGCATAGAGGCTGCCCCTACGGAGTAGCTTGGGCGCTTAGGCCACCTGCGGGGTGGTTAGCATTTGGTTGACGATGCGCTGCAGAATTTGAAAGCCGGTTACCGCCTGCCACCCTAGGATCCCCAAGATGACCCCGTTGAGCAGCAAGTGGACATTGCGGGCCCACACCTTTTGCCCATCCTTCATCAAGGGCGCCAGAGCAGCAGAGCTGGCCACCAAGGCTACAATGCCTAACCCTGCTAACAGGTGAGGCCCGACAAACAGCTTGCCGTTTTTAAGGTAGGTCACCCCCATACCCCCTAGGGCCCCCAACACCATCAACAGCAAAAAAAGAGATCCCGCGAGAAAATGCCGCTGGCCAAACTTACCCTTAATCAACTCCTTGCGCTCTTCCGCTGAGGCAGTGCGTAGCCTTCGCACCTGCAGACCCAAATAGAGGGTATAGAGGGCTAGGGCAGAGGCCAAAATCATCAGCACAGGGTGAAAGAAGGGCAGGGCTAAATCCAACCAGCGGGGAAGTTGAATGCTGCTCATAGAAACTGCACACCCAAGGGAGAGCTACTCCCAAGTTTTAACATAAATTAATTTCCTCTTCTGCCACAGGGTCGCCCATAGCCTCCAGCACCTGAGGCAGCTTCGGGGTGATGGCCGCTGGCAGCCGGCCAGGTTGCCAGCTGGGCAGGGGGGTAGCGCTGCCCATCCCAACTCCCCTCAGCTGGATCCCTTACAGGAGGAGCGCCGGCTGCCAATTTGGGCACAGCCCCGCCAGGATTGCCTTGGCCTCAAAGGCACCCCCTTGCTGGGAGCGCAGGGCATCTCCTAGCTGGACATGCAGGGTCTGGAGGAGGAGACGTGGCAGCAAGAGGAAGCCGGGCACAGTCTCGAGAAATCTCTTGGGTTAGGACTGCCAAAAACGGGATCTGAAGGTGAAAACGGCAGGGCAGTTGCCGGAGGGCGGCCCCCTTGTTTTC
>NZ_JANSIV010000097.1:1483-11068 GCF_047502705.1 Synechococcus sp. H70.1 | reverse complement strand
GGATCTGAAGGTGAAAACGGCAGGGCAGTTGCCGGAGGGCGGCCCCCTTGTTTTCTATGGCTCCAGGCAGGAATTGGAAAGCCCAGGAGTCCACGGCCTAACCGTTGGTCCAATGGGCAAGCAAGGATTCCCTTGTCTTGAGATCCCCTCAGGGCTCCAGGTAGCTCGGGATCCCTCGACAAGGGGATCTCCCCAGGCAACAAAATCTGGCCTTCGCAAGAATTGAGCCCCCCGCCAGGGACTGCCACTTGCTAGAGTCCTAGGCCGAGCAGATCCAGCTGAGCGGGGGGGAGGCTTTCCTCACTGTCTCACTGTAGGGCAGACACTGGCCCAGCCTGAGTCAGCGGCAAGGGATCCCCGGCTACCAGAGCCAGCAAGTTGGCCCGCAAAACAGAAGCTGGCTGTTCTCCAATGGCCGATCCCACCACTTCTCCTTGGCTATCCAAAAAGAGAAAGTGAGGGATCCCGTTAACCCGATAGCGGCTCAACTCCGGCAGCCACTTGGGGTTGTCCACATTCAGCATGACAAAGTTAACCTGCTGGGCAAATTCCGCTTTCAGGTTGGCCAGAAGAGGCGCCATGGATCGACAGGTGGTGCACCAATCGGCGTAAAACTCCACTAGAGAGGGCTTGCCGTTGACCAGTGCCTCCTCCCAAGGCACAGCCTCTGCTGCCAAAGTGGCCAAGCTGGCCCTGCCCTGCTGAGCTTGGTTGGCCAAAAACAGACCTGCTGCCAAAAGCACAGCTACGGCAGCAACCAGCCCATTGCGCAGCCGCTTTGCCCACTTTTCCCCCCTGCGCCCTTCCTTGGCCATGGCAGACTCCCTCTCGCCAGACTGGGGGATTTGCTCAACTCAGGTTATCCATTGGCAGCTTTGCGGCGATTGCGACGGGCGGCCACTGCTTTCCGCTTGCGCTTTTCCAGGCTGCTTTCAAAGTGGCGATGGTTGCGCAGATCCCGCAAAATGCCCGCCTTGGCCACTTGGCGCTTAAAGCGGCGCAGCGCCGATTCAATGCCTTCGTTTTCGCCAATCGTTACTTGCGTCATAGAGAACTCATCCCCTCCCTCAATTAGCTGAACAGTTCTAATGCCTGGATCCCTATCCTAAACCATTTCCGGCCCGTCTATTGGGCGCGGCTGCCAAAGTTGACCCCGGAAACCACCTCGCCCTCTCGCAGGTTCACCGTCAAGGAGGCTGTCGCTCCCCCTGCCAGAGAAGGGGAGGGTGTTGGAGCTGGGGTCGGGCTGGGGGCGCTGCTGGTGGAGCCGATGACCGCTTGCACAAACTCAGCAAAGCTGGACACGCGCGTGTAGACCCCATAGAAATTGGGCTGGGCGCAGCCTTTGCCAAAGCTGGTGATCCCGGCCAGGGCAAAGCCGCTGCCGCTGGGCACGAGCAAAGGCCCCCCGCTGTCGGCCTGACAGGTATCCACACCCCCTTGGGGAAAGCCGGCGCAGAGCATGGTGTCTAAAATGATGCCGTTGTAAGACTGGGGCGCGTTGCACACCTCGTTGGCGACAATGGGCACTTCGGCCTGTTGCAGATCCAAAGCAAAGCCGCTGGGTTCCTGGTCAAGGTCACGGGGGGAGGTGGCCCCCCACCCCAGAATGGTGGCGAACGTGCCGGGGGCGGTCAAGCTGGTTTGGTTGGGCAGTACCACTGGCAGGGTGGGCAGAGCCACCGGCCGCGAGAGGCGCACTAGGGCAAGGTCGTTCCCCCCCAGTTGCCCCACCTGGGGATTGTAGCCGGGGTGGATGACGATTTGCGCAGCGCGAATGCGCTGGCCGGCGCCAAGCTGCAGACGGGTTGTTCCCACCAACAGATCCAGGTTGCGGGCGTTCACTACCTGCTGGCCTTGATCGTCGAAGAAGCAATGGGCGGCGGTGAGCACCCACTCCGGAGCAACCAGGGATCCAGCGCAAAACTGCGCCCGAAAAGGATCTGGCTCCGCCGCGTTCAGCAGGGCTACCATCCAGGGAAAAGCCCCCGGATGAGCCGGCCTGCCGCCAACAATCCGACCTAGCCCTGAGGGCGGCCCAGTAAACACCCGCCCTGGGGGCAAAAGGGCGGTGACACGGTAGGTGCCGGGGGGCAAGTTGGAAAAGCGGAAGTTGCCGTTGGCATCGCTGAGGGTGCTGGGCTCCCCCCCATCGAGGCGGCCATTGCCGTTTAAGTCCAAAAAGGTAGTCATGCCCGCCAGCCCCGGCTCTCCCGGATCCCGCAGGCCATTGCCGTTGAGATCGTCAAAGTGGGATCCCTCAATTTGTCCTAGGAGGGGGGAGAAAGAACCGCCCGAACTGCCGCCGCCACAGGCGCTCACGCTTAGAGCTAGCCCCAGCCCGAGGAGAGCCCGCCAAGCGCTGCTTGCCTTAAGACGGACAGAAAGCTCCGAGAAACCAAACATGGTCAGCTTTTCCAGCGTGGCTGAGAGGGAGTTCCCCAGCCAGCTTCACTAGCTCGAGGATATCAGCCCTGCTTGCTTCGGGGCTGGGCTCTCAGTTGCCAAAGGCTAGCCTTTGGAGGATCCCTAGCGCCACTGCGGCATCCCCGCGGAGGTGCTTAACTCAAGAGAGCAGCCTGGCACAGACAAAGATAATATGAAGGGCGAGAGGCAGGCCTAGCCCTTGTGAGGTGGAGCCCAGGGCACGCTGTGCCAGGGGAAGTCCGCGCCGGCAGGCCGCCATTTTTTGGCAACCCAGACACTCCAGTGCAAAGGGATTACCCATGCAGGCTATCACCTTGCTCGGCTCCACCGGCTCGATTGGCACCCAAACTCTGGACTTGGTGGCCCAGTATCCCGATCGCTTTCGGGTTGTTGGCTTGAGTAGCTACAGCAATGTTACCCTCCTGGCGGAACAGGTGTGGCGGTTTCGCCCCCAGATTGTGGCCATTGGCCGGGAGGAGCTGCTGCCGGAACTGCGGTCGCTGCTGACCGGGATGCGACCCCTGCCGGAGTTGGTGGCGGGCACGGAGGGTCTGTGCCAGGTGGCAGCCCACCCCGCGGCCCAGCGGGTGGTGACCGGGATCGTTGGCTGTGCCGGCCTCTTGCCCACCTTGGCCGCTATCCGCGCCGGCAAAGACATTGCCCTGGCCAACAAAGAAACCCTGGTGGCAGGCGGCCCGGTGGTGCTGCCCCTGGTGCAAAAGCACGGCGTCAAGCTCATCCCGGTGGACTCAGAGCATTCGGCCATCTTTCAATGTTTGCAGGGGGTGCCAGCGGGATCCCTGCGCCGCATCTGGCTGACAGCCTCAGGGGGGGCCTTTCGCGATTGGCCTGCCGAGCAACTGGATCGGGCAACTCTGGCGGATGCCCTCAAACACCCCAACTGGGTGATGGGGCGCAAGATCACCATCGACTCGGCCACCCTGATGAACAAAGGCTTGGAGGTCATCGAAGCCCACTGGCTGTTTGGCTTGGACTATGACCACATCGAAATCCTCATCCATCCCCAGAGCATCGTTCACTCCCTGATTGAGCTAGCCGATACCTCGGTTCTGGCCCAGTTGGGCTGGCCGGATATGCACCTGCCCATTCTCTACGGCCTCAGTTGGCCGGAGCGCCTAGCCACCGCCTGGGAGCCTCTCGATTTGGTTAAGCTGGGATCCCTTACCTTTAAGGCACCGGATCACCGCAAGTACCCCTGCCTCCAGCTGGCCTATGCTGCTGGACGGGCGGGAGGGACGTTGCCTGCTGCCTTGAATGCTGCCAACGAGGCGGCCGTGGCCCTCTTCCTGCAAGAGCGCATCCGCTTTTTGGATATCCCCCGCCTTCTGGAGCGGGTGTGTGAGCGGCACGAGGTTATTGCCAATCCCAGCCTGGAGGACATTCTGGAGGTAGACGCCTGGGCGCGACAGCAGGTGGAACTCTTGGCGCAGCAGGCCCCAGCGCAGGTTCTGGCCTAATCCCTACCGGGGGGATCCGGCCCAGCGCTAGAGTGGGAAGAAGCTGGAGGAGCCCTTGAGTGACCGGATCCCATTGGCAGCAGTTGCTTTACTATCTGCGCCCCCACTGGTGGCAAGTAGTGTTGGGCATTGGAGCCCTACTGGTGGTGAACGGGCTAGGGGTGTTCCTGCCCTGGTATGTCAAGCTGGCCATTGATGATCTCAGCCAGAACCTGGACATGCTGGCCTCCAGCCGCATTGTCCTCCACGCCCTAGTGGTGCT
Source organism: Synechococcus sp. H70.1 (assembly GCF_047502705.1). Lineage (NCBI taxonomy): Bacteria > Bacillati > Cyanobacteriota > Cyanophyceae > Synechococcales > Synechococcaceae > Synechococcus > Synechococcus sp. H70.1. Next base: position 6,901 of record NZ_JANSIV010000097.1, on the reverse strand, counting down.
AGCTGTCTCCACCCTGATGATGGGCATTCGCATTGCCTCGCGGGTGTGGATGTTTGGGGCAGGACGGCAGGTGGAGTTTCGCCTCAAGCAGGCCATCTTCGAGCATTTGCTCACCCTGCAGCCTTCCTACTTTGCTCAGCAGACCATTGGGGACATTCTCACCCGCATCACCAGTGATGTGGAAAATGTCCGTCGCCTAGTGGGCTTTGCCCTGCTCAATTTGACCAACACAATCTTTGCCTACGGCACTACGCTGCCGGCCATGTTGAGCATTGAGCCGCGTCTGAGCGCCCTGGCCCTATCGGTGTTTCCAGTGATGCTGGGACTGGTGAAGTTAAGCAGCCATCGCCTGCAGCAGGAGCAGCTTCAGGTGCAGCAGGAGCTGGGCGATCTCAGCAATCTCATCCAGGAGGACATAAACGGCATCACCCTGATCAAGGTGTATAGCCAGGAAGAGCGCGAGCAGCGGGAGTTTCGCCGCCGCAACGACCGTCTGTTGCAGGCCAATTTGCGCTTGGCCCTCACCCGCAACCTGCTTTTCCCCTCGCTGGTGGCTTTGGTTAGCCTAAGCCTGCTGCTACTGCTGGCAGTAGGGGGGCCGCAGATTGCCGCCGGGCGGCTGACGATTGGGGATTTTTCCGCCCTCACCCTCTACGTGGAACGGTTGGTGTTTCCCACTGCTTTGCTGGGCTTTACCCTCACCGCCTACCAGCGGGGCCAGGTCAGCCTGGAGCGGATCGACGCCTTGCTGCGGGTAGAGCCCACCATCCGCGATGCTCCTCAAGCTCTGCCGCTACCTCTAGAAAAGGTGCAGGGGCGTATCGAGGCTAGGGGGCTGACTTTTGCCTATGCCAATGGGGGATCCGCAACGCCGGCGCTGCAGGATCTGCACTTTTGCATTGAGCCGGGGCAACTGGTGGCGGTGGTGGGGCCAATTGGGGCGGGCAAGTCCACCCTGGCCAATGCCCTGCCCCGCCTGCTGGAGATCCAGCCGGGGCAAGTGTTTTTGGATGGGCAGGATATTACCCAGATTCAACTGGGATCCCTGCGCCGTGCCATTGCCTACGTGCCCCAGGAGAGCTTCCTCTTTAGCGCCACCATCCGGGACAACATCCGCTACGGCAAGCCCCAGGCGGAAGATTGGGAGGTGGAATGGGCCGCCAAAGTTGCCCACATCCACGCCGAGATCCTCCACTTTCCCAAGGGCTATGACACGCTGGTGGGGGAGCGGGGCATCACCCTTTCCGGCGGCCAGCGACAGCGGGTGGCCCTGGCGCGGGCGTTGCTGGTGGATGCGCCAATTTTGATCTTGGATGACTGCCTCTCCAGCGTGGACAATGAGACGGCCCAGGCCATTCTCCGCCACCTGCGCCAGGCCACGGCCCAGAAAACGGTAATCTTTATTACCCATCGCCTCACGGCAGCGGTGGAGGCGGATCAGATCTGGGTGATGGAGAAGGGCCGCATTGTGCAGCAGGGATCCCATGCCCAGTTGCTGGCTGATCCCGACGGCCTCTACGCCCGCCTCTGGGCCAAGCAAAAGCTGGAAGAGGCCCTGGCCTAGGGTTTCTCTGGCCAGAAAGCCGGCCCAGCGGCTACCCTAAGCTGCAAAGCTGTGGGGAGGGGCAAAAGCATGGGAAGCAACGGGATGGATCTGCGCCAATTGCTCGGCCAAGCCGGGATCCAGCCCCAGTTGGTTCAGGGATCCCTGGAGGGGGTGCAGGTCAGGGGTCTGTGCACTGACTCGCGCCAAGTGCAGGCCGGGGATCTCTTCTTGGGCATGCCGGGATCCCGCGTCGATGGCGGCGAGTTTGTCCAGGAGGCGCTTACCGGAGGAGCGGTGGCGGCCCTCATTTCCCAGGAGGCCTGGAAGCAAGTCAGCGGAGAGGCTGAATGGGGCAGTCGGCCCATTTTGGTGTGGCCCCGCGCTGGCTTGAACCGGGCTGTGGCCCAGGTGGCGGCAGCCTTCTATGGTTTTCCGGCCCGCCAGCTTACCTTGGTAGGGGTCACTGGCACCAACGGCAAAACCACCACCACCCATCTCATCGAACATCTGCTGCAGGCTGCCGGTTGCCCCACTGCCTTGCTGGGCACCCTCTACAACCGCTGGCCCGGCCACTGCGAAGGGGCTCCCCACACCACTCTGTTTCCGCTGCAGCTGCAGCGCAGCCTCAGGGAAGCCCAGCGGGCTGGGGCGGAGGTGGCGGTGATGGAGGTCAGCTCCCATGCCTTGGCTCAGGATCGGGCTTGGGGGTGTAGCTTTGCCGCTGCGGTTTGGACCAACTTCACCCAGGATCACCTGGATTTCCACGGCAGCATGGAAAACTACTGGCAGGCTAAGGCCACCCTGTTCCGGCCGGAGTACTTGCAGGGGCGGGCGGTGGTCAACGCCGACGACGAGGGGGGACGACGGCTGCTCGAAGCCCTCCCAGCCCCTCTGGAGCCCTGGGCCTATTCCCTCCGGCCTTTGGAAGGGATCCCTGCCCTCTGGCCCAGCGACGTTCAACTTCACCCCAATGGCCTGCAGGCAACCCTGCACACTCCTTTGGGCAGCTTTGCTGTGGCAGCGCCGCTGGTGGGATCCTTCAACCTGGCCAACCTGCTGGCGGCAGTAGGGGTGGCGCTGCACCTGGGGATCCCGGTTGAGGTTATCCAGTTGGCCCTGCCCCGTTTTCCCGGTGTGCCGGGGCGGATGGAGCGGGTGAGCCTGCCGGGGCAGGACATCACGGTAATCGTGGACTATGCCCACACCCCCGATGGGCTGGAAAACCTGCTCAAGGCCCTGCGCCCGCAAGTGCAAGGCCGGCTGATCTGCGTCTTTGGCTGTGGCGGGGATCGCGACCGGGGCAAGCGCCCGCAGATGGGCCGCATTGCCGCCACCTGGGCCGATCGGGTGGTGGTGACCTCCGACAACCCCCGCACCGAGGATCCGCAGCAGATCCTGCAGGACATTTTGGCCGGGATCCCTGGATCCCCCTGGGCGGTGGAGGTGGATCGCCGCCAAGCCATTCGCCTGGCCATCCTGGAGGCCCAGCCAGGCGATACGGTGGTGATTGCCGGCAAAGGCCACGAAGACTACCAGATCCTAGGCACCGAGAAGATCCACTTCGACGACCGGGAAGAGGCCCGTGCCGCCCTCTCCCTCAGGGAGAGGGGCCGGGGGTGAGGGTTAGGCTACTCCCGGCCTCTGTTCTGCAGCATCAGCTCCACAAACTCCCGGAAGAGATGGTCAGCATCGTGGGGGCCGGGGCTGGCCTCTGGGTGATACTGCACGGAAAACAAAGGTAGGTGGCGGTGGCGGATCCCGGCCACGGTGCGGTCATTGAAGTTAAGGTAAGTAATTTCCACTTCCTCCGCCGGGATCGAAGCGGCATCTACCGCAAAGCCGTGGTTTTGGCTGGTGATCTCCACTTTCTGCTCCAGCCCACAGGGGTGGTTGAGGCCGCGGTGGCCGAACTTCAGCTTGTAGGTGGATCCGCCCAAAGCTAGGCTGAGGATCTGGTGGCCCAGACAGATGCCAAACAGGGGTTTCCCGCTTTGCAGCAGCGCCTGGGTGGTGCGGATGGCCGTTGTCTCTGCCGCTGGATCCCCAGGCCCGTTGGAGAGGAGGATCCCGTCGGGGTTGTACCTCAGGATCTCCTCCAGGCTGGCGTGGGCCGGCAACACCATCACGCGGCAGCCGTAGCGAACCAGGCGGCGCAAGATGTTGCGCTTGATGCCAAAATCCAGCGCCACCACCCGCAAAGGGGGATCCGGGATCCGGATCCCTTGGTTGCGGCCATAGTCCCAATCGGCGGGGGTGGGCTCTAGCCACTCGTAGGGCTTGGGCGTTGTCACCTCTGCCACTAGGCTCAGCCCCTGCATGGCAGGGGCCTGGCGCACCCGCTCCAGCAACGCCTGCGGATCCAAGATCTCGGTTGAGAGGGCCCCGTTCATTACCCCTTGCGAGCGCAGCCGCCGCGTCAGGGCCCGCGTATCCACCCCGGCAATGGCCGGGATCCCGTGCTGCTTGAGGTAGTCAGGCAGCGTCCCCGTAGCGCGCCAGGAGCTGGCCAGGCGCGACACGTTGCGGGCGATGATCCCGGCGGCTTGGGGCCGTGCCGATTCCTGATCCAGGTCATTTACCCCCGTGTTCCCCAATTCCGGGTAGGTGAAGGTGATCAACTGCCCCCGGTAGCTTGGATCCGTCATCACCTCCTGGTAGCCGGTCATGCCTGTGTTGAACACCACCTCACCCACCGCCGTGCCCTCTGCTCCAAACGACCAGCCGGCAAAGGCCGTGCCATCGGCCAGCACCAGCAGAGCCGGCTGCCGAGCGTGCCAGGGGAAGACTTTTTCCGGAGCTTCAAGAGTTGAGGAGACCATAACCTGTGAACCTAGACAACTCCCCTCTCCCCTTGGGAGAGAGGCCGGGGGTGGTCGCGTGAGCGGCGCGGAGCGCTTGGGCTGGGAGAGGGGCTGGGATCGGCAGCCTGACTATCCTACCCCAACTATCCTTCCCCGGCCTCGTTGGCCACGTTGCCACATTCTGGCCTGTTGTCCTTGCGGAGAGTGCCGATCAAAGTGCTCACCACCACGCAGCGGTTTTCCCCCTGGGAGTAGGTGCTGCTAACCACAAAGCGCCCCAGCCGACGCGCCCGCCCTTCCGAGTCGAAAACAGCCCTCCCTCTTTCGTTGGCAAAGGTGCTAGTTACAGTTACAAAATTATTCAGGCGCACCCGCTGACAAGGGATCGGCTCATCGCAAAGGCCTCTCTCGTCTTGGATCACCAGCGTGGGGACACTTGGATCTGAGTTATCGATTTCAACCACCCAGGCGCGGCCTTGGAGAGAGGCTCTGGCGTTGGTGCGGGCGGTGCGCAGGGCTCGCTCCACCTTGTTTTGCGCGTCCTCTAATTGGATGCGCGCCCAGATGTTGATCCCGGAAGGGACGGCCAGCCTGGCCACAATGCCGATAATGACCACCACCGCCAGGACTTCTATCAGCGTGAAGCCCTGGGATCGAAGCGGCCGCGCCGGGCCAATGGTTTTTTTCTCCAAGGCCAACATGGTGGACATTCCCCCTAGGAGAGTTGACGGTTGATAACACCGCGGGCAAGAACCCGAGTTTGCAGCGGCAGCAGGTAGCGCGACACCTCTGAGATATCGACGCTGGTGGCATCCTGGATATAGCGGCGGAAGAGGCCAGGGTTGGCCCGCTCCATGGCCGTAGCCGTGATGTTAATGATCACATCCTGGGGTCGGTCGGCGCCGGGGCTGCGCCGCACGCAGACGTAGAAGCCCACGTCGTTCTGGTTATCTGCCAACCCCGAGAAGGTGACGTCTTCGGGTTTGCCGCCACCAAAGGCATAGCCCTGCGGGCAAGCGGGTGCAACCTGCGGACTCCCCTCCCGGCTGCTGAAGATGTTGGAGACCAGAG
>NZ_JANSIV010000097.1:0-1383 GCF_047502705.1 Synechococcus sp. H70.1 | reverse complement strand
GCGGGGTTAATTTCTACAAAGGAGGTGGCCAGGGGAAAGAGCCAGACATCGGCATTGGCCAAGTTTTGGTTGGCCGAAACCAGCTCCGTTCTCAATCCAGGCAGCGCTCGGCGCGTGTTTGGATCAAAAGAAAAGCGGTGGTAAACCCGCACGCCCAGGCGAAAGCTGCAGGGCACCTCCTGAATGACCCTGTTTTCACGGCGGTCGATGCAGGGCGCCCCCTCGTCGCGGAAGGCTTGGATGACGTATTCTTCCGGATTCCGCCCCGGCACTTGAACTTGCGCCAGGCGAAGGGAATAGTTGTCTTTGTGCGTGTAGTTACCGTCATTTGCATCGGCGGGCATCTGGTCAGGGGGTGGGGTGTCGACCAGTGGGTTGGCTCCCACTTTGGGCAGACGAGCCACCTCAAAAGCCTTTGGAGCAGCCGACAGCTCGATATCCACCAGGGTGCGGATGCGATCCACCTCCTCCTGGGCCAGGCGGTTGGCCAGCTCCACCCGCTCGCTCATGGCCCGCCGGTAGGCAATCACCGTGAGGGTGGGGGCTAGGGCGGCCATGGCCAAGGCCACGATTACCACCGAAGACAACACCTCAATGAGGGTAAAGCCCTCTGCTGCCAGTTGCCACCGAAGCCGACCCTTGCCCATGGATCCCTCCCTATTTCGCCCCTACCTTGAATCTACCCCTGACGGGACGGGTCAATATCAATTGAACTCATTGCAGCCGCCAATCCGCGCAGACGGATCCAACGGCACATCCGGCTGATTCTGGAGCGCGCAGCGCAGCCGCCGCACATACGGATCTTGTGGATCCAGCTCGCGCAGGAACTCTGTGCGCGCGTTGGAGGGGAATTGGAAGCGGCTGGAGACAGCGCCAGGGCGGCGAGCAATCTGCAGGCCCACGTCGTAGCCGAAGCGGCGACGAGGTGGGAAGTAGTAGTCGTAGCCGCGCAAAAAGGTTGAATCCTGCACCAGGTTGGGCGGCTCGAAGCTGTGCTGCAGGAAGGGGCCGGTGGCATAGGTGCTGTAGTTGAGCTGGATCATCGAGCCGCTGAAGAAGAGGTTGGTACCTCTCCACATCTCATTGAGGCGTAGGAAGTTGTGCATGCCGCCGGCGGTTTGATGCAGCCGCGACGGGAGCACCCCGCTAACGGCCACCGCGTTGACCCGCGTCTCTCGGGCCGGCTGCAGTTGCCAGTTTTGGCTGCCGTCTTCGTTGCGGCGACGCTGGTTCACATCAGTTGAGGCCAGCTCTTGGAAGCGAGGAATGGGAATAGGTCGCCGCGTCACCTCGTCCAGGATCACGCCCAGCACCGGGTTGTTGCCAGCAAAGCCCGTGGTGGGCTTGTTCAGATCCAGGGTAAAGGGCTCCACATCCACCCAC
>NZ_JANSIV010000096.1:0-845 GCF_047502705.1 Synechococcus sp. H70.1 | reverse complement strand
CAGGGGGAGATCCACAGTGGGCTACAGCCTGGAGACGAGGTAATCCAGGAAGCGGCTGCCGTCCGGGCTAGATCCTTCTGAAAACTGTTTCCTAGGACAGAAGCTCAGAGTTCTGCTGACTTTCTTGATTTCCACCGGGCTTGCGGGGCTTTCGCCGCTGCGACCTTGTCGGGCTGAGGCAGCGGAAAGAAGTCCCTCACCGCCCTGAAGCTTTTCTCCTCGCCCCGCTTGCAACAGCGTCGCAGAGTGATGGCTACGGAGCGGGCAAGCTTCTTGATCTGGGTGGGAGAAAACCGTCCTCTGGGCTGCGCCTGGGAACCCTGGGAGCGACCCAGAACCTGAACCCGTCTTGGTAAATCCAGTTTCTTTTTGGGTATACTTCCGCTATACTCATCTCGTACAGATTCCGAGTTCCTTCCCCTGAAGATGACCTGGCGCGCTCCCTTTTTTGGCTACTTTAGCTTTCCCTGGCAACGACCAGGGCGGAAGGGTGGCGCGTAAACCATAGAGCCTAGGTTTACCCGAGTCAGTCCTGAAGCCCTGAGCCCAGTGCCAGGGCTTTTTTGATGGCTCGATGCTCCATTCCCTCACTTCCCATCCCTTGCACACAATCTTGCCCACGATGAAGGACAGTTCTATGCCCCCCCAAACCGACAACTGCAACATCCAAGAGGTGACTCCCTTGATTGCCCCTGCTGCTGTCAAGGCCAAGCTGCCGCTGACGGAAACGGCAGCCCAAGTGGTGCTCTCCACGCGGCAAGCCATCCGCGACATCATCCACGGGCGGGATCTCCATCGCTTGGTGGTGATTGTCGGCCCCTGTTCCATCCACGATCCCGAAGCGG
>NZ_JANSIV010000095.1:26571-29036 GCF_047502705.1 Synechococcus sp. H70.1 | reverse complement strand
GGACTGGATGTGGCTATAGGTTTCGGGGTTGCTGCGGGCGGCGTGGGCCAGGAGGGTGAGCTGCTGTTTGGCTTCCACGAGGTTCCCCAATTTGAGATCCACCAAAGCCAGTTGGTAGCGGGCCTTGAAACTTGTGGGATCCACCTCCACTGAGCGTTGGAAGGCAGCTCGCGCCTCCGCCAGCTTGCCTTGGCGAGCGTAGATCAGGCCGAGGTTAAAGGGCACGTCGGGATCCCGCTCACTGGGGAGAACCCTAGTTTTGTCTTCTAGCTCAAGGGCGGCCCGGTAGGCGTTAATAGCTAGAGTGTGAAAGCCCATCTGTAGGTAGCGGGCTGCATCTTCCTTGAGTTGAGCCACCGTCGGCTCCCCGGTGAGCAGATTCATAGGCGGCTGGGCAGAGGCGGGCAGTCCCAGCGCCCAGCTCAGCAGAAATCCCACAGCTTTCAGGCCGAGGACGGCGGCCTCTCTACTGCTACTCGCTGCCATGATCGGTTTCCTCCAGCCACCTCAACACCACTTCGTTCCACCCCTCCGGGCCGGGAAGGGGAGCTAACTGGATCCCTGGCCCCCCAAGGCGGATGGCCTCACTCCAGAGACTACCCGCAATTGGGCTGGGAAGCACGACTTTCCGCTCCGCCCAGCGCAAAAAGGCCAGATCGGGCAGGGAACAGCCAATGCCCAGAGCCCTGACCGGGCCCAAGTGTCTCTGGTAGCAGTCGAGAAGCAACCGCACCGCCTCTTCTCCAGGCCAGAAACTGGCTGCTGGGGTTGAATGCATCCACTTCCAGCCAGTGAGATACCAGTGCGAAGGGCTGGGAAGGTGGAGCTGACGCAGCCGCAGCTGGTGCTGGCTGAGGGTGGCCTCTTGTTGGGCAAAGGCTACTCTCAGCGTGGCTGGATCCCCGGAATAGCTGAAAATCTCGCTGTACTCGCGCTGTTGTGCCCGTTCTGCTTCCTCTAAAGGGATCCCGGTGGCCGCTGCCAGCTCTGAAGCCGTCCAGTCGCCAAATCCAATCAAGTCCAGCTGGAAATCTTGGCGCACCTGCTGCAGGATCTGGCGCAAGCGAGAATAGGGCAGCCCCAGGGCATACTCATAGTAGGGAGGGCGGTGTTGCCAGTGCTCATCCAAAATGCCTGTGGGAAAGTAATGTTCGGGAACATAAATGGCGGAGCCGTCCTCGCAGATGAAGGGATGCTCTAGGTGCAGTTGCCGACGCAGATGTTCCAGTTGAGCGCGGGTACGCAGGCTGTAGAGTACCAAGGGAATGGAGCGACGCTCCAGAGCCGCCAAAGCTTGCCGAGCAGCCCCATAGCTGTTGGACTCCAGATCCAAAAGGCTGCCATCCAAACTGGTGAGGACAAGTCGCATAGGTCCAGGAAGGGAAAAGGCACTGGCACCTGTGGAATTAGCTAGATCAGACGGCTCCTAGCCCGAGGAGTCCAAAGCGGATCCCTGGGGTCTAGGACACAGGCGGCCAGCATTCCCATCATCTAACAGCCTTGCCAGAAGTGAAGCGCCCGGAGTGGCCTTGCCAAAGGTTACGCCCTGCTGCCCCGCCCAGCCGCTACTAGCGGTAGAGCCCGGCTCCTAGCTTTGCTTTATGGCAGGGATCAGGTGCCAAAAGCGCGATCCCCAGCATCTCCCAACCCAGGCAGGATAAACCCTCGGTCGTTTAGACGCTCGTCAATCATGGCGCAGAAAATTTGCACCATCGGGTAACGGGATCCCAGTCGCTGCAGCCCTGGCGGAGCGGCCAAGACGCTGACAATTCTCACTAGGCTAGGATCTGCCCCCCGTTTTTTTAGCTCATCCAAAACCCAGAGCAAAGTACCCCCAGTGGCCAACATCGGCTCAGGGATGAGGATGCGCATCTGCGCAGGGATCTGCTCTGGCAGGCGATTGAGGTAACAACTGACCTGCAGCGTCTCCTCGTTCCGCACCAGGCCCACATGAAAAATCCGCGCCTGGGGCAAAAGGGCTTGACAGCCTTCCAGCATGGCCAGGCCAGCCCGCAGGATAGGCACAATGGCCAGCGGCACCTTGGGGTCAATGACTTCCGCTAGAGCCGGTTCTAAAGGCGTTTGCACTTGCACCTTCTGGGTTGGGATCCACTCCCGCATCGCTTCATAGGTCAGCCAGCGGCCCAACTCCACCAAGGCCGTGCGAAAAAGAGGCATGGGAGTCTCCCTGTCTCGGGCCACAGCTAGCCAGTGCCTAATGAGCGGATGGGGAGGGACGTAAACCCGCAGTTGCTGACTTGCCACCGAAGGATGCCTCAACCTGGGCGGTAGCATAGCGACTTGTGGGGGCAGAAGGCAAGCTTTTGCAAAACTAGGGCGAGATGTTGGCTGCCGGTGGACGCTAGCACAAGCTGGTGAACTTTTGAGGACCCAGCTGACGGTGGGGCAACCGAAGGCAGAAGTTACCCTTCAGGGGGCGGCAGGGATCGGAAGGAGCCCAAGGA
>NZ_JANSIV010000095.1:10404-26471 GCF_047502705.1 Synechococcus sp. H70.1 | reverse complement strand
AAATTGTGGTCACCACCAGCGAGCCTGGAGGGAGCCCACCTGAGGGTCAACTACAACTCGCTGGGAGCAACGGCTTGGGCGAACCCACCAATTGGGTCAATTGAAGCAGCTAAAGCCCTGGGGGCAAGGGAGGGTGCTCACTGAGGCCATCCGCTCCTCCAGGGGAGAGGGCTAAACTGCCCAGAGCGAGAACCGCTGAGGAACGGGCTAAGCTGCAGCCTCCCTGGGGCAAACAGCAACAATTTACCCCCCTTTCCTCCTAGGGGAGAAGCTGGGGGTGAGGGATCCCAAGCAACTACAATAGCGCTAGCGGGACAGGATCCCTTAAGCCGTGATCTCCCTCAACTTGCGGCCTAGCCTGGAGTTGACTGATGAAGTCTTTGAGCAGCTCTGCCGGCAGAACCCTGAGCTGCGCTTGGAGCGCACTGCCCGGGGGGAGTTAGTTGCCATGGCTCCTGTTGGCAGTGAAAGCAGTCGCCAAAACCTGAGCCTCAGCGCCCAACTCTGGCAATGGAACCGCCAAACCCAGCTTGGCGTGGCCTTCGACGCTTCTGCTGGCTTTGCCCTGCCCAATGGGGCCATTCGCTCTCCAGACGCCGCCTGGGTGGCCAAGGAGCGCTGGCAGCAGCTTACCCCTCAGCAGCGGCGCCGCTTTGCGCCCCTTTGTCCAGATTTTGTGCTGGAGTTGCGCTCCCCTACGGATGACTTGGCCACTCTGCAGGCCAAGCTGCAGGAGTACCTTGAGAATGGCTCCCAGCTGGGCTGGCTCATTGACCCGGAAAGCCAGCGGGTCTACGTCTATCGCCCAGGCCAGCCCCCCCAAATCCTAGAGCGGCCCGCCTGTCTGGAAGGGGATCCCGTCCTCCCCGGCTTCGTTGCTGATCTCAGTTTGGTCTGGGAACAGTTCCCAGGGAACTGGCCTATGATCGCGCTTAACCTACGGCCCAGCCTGGAGTTGACTGATGAAGTCTTTGAGCAGCTCTGCCGGCAGAACCCTGAGCTGCGCTTGGAGCGCACTGCCCGGGGGGAGTTAGTTGCCATGGCTCCTGTTGGCAGTGAAAGCAGTCGCCAAAACCTGAGCCTCAGCGCCCAACTCTGGCAATGGAACCGCCAAACCCAGCTTGGCGTGGCCTTCGACGCTTCTGCTGGCTTTGCCCTGCCCAATGGGGCCATTCGCTCTCCAGACGCCGCCTGGGTGGCCAAGGAGCGCTGGCAGCAGCTTACCCCTCAGCAGCGGCGCCGCTTTGCGCCCCTTTGTCCAGATTTTGTGCTGGAGTTGCGCTCCCCTACGGATGACTTGGCCACTCTGCAGGCCAAGCTGCAGGAGTACCTTGAGAATGGCTCCCAGCTGGGCTGGCTCATTGACCCGGAAAGCCAGCGGGTCTACGTCTATCGCCCAGGCCAGCCCCCCCAAATCCTAGAGCGGCCCGCCTGTCTGGAAGGGGATCCCGTCCTCCCCGGCTTCGTTGCCGATCTCAGTTTGGTCTGGGCGTAAACGGCGCGCTGGGATTGGCCTCTCCAACAAGCTGCCTCTAGCTCTTCCGAAAACCTTGCCTATCCTTATTCGTGGCTAACGTCCCTTAAGCCTCAACCCCATGCTGTAAGGCCAAATTGCGGATGGTGGACCTCAAAGCGCAATTCCTTGGTTTGGTCACCTTCCTCAGGATCATGGCCAACCTCATCCCCAAAGCTGTGGAAGGGAGTTCCTGGCAATCCCCACCAACACGCCTAGGGCCTTTAGCTCGTGCAGCAGTGTTACTTCCTGCTAGCGGGGCGTTTGGCCCAGGCGACGGTCTTGCAAACAGAGCCATGGTTTGGTGGGCCACCTGCCAACCCTGTCCCGAAAACTCATGGCGCAGAGTTGCCGCTGCCACAGGTCTCAAGGTGAGGGATCCTGGGTCATCCGTCCTAGCCGCATGAAATCTAGCCCCCGCTCCTTGGCCAGGGCACCCATCTGGCTTCGGCCCCATCACCGCCACCCCGCCCAGGATCCCGCCTAGGAGCCCTCGCAGACCAAGGGGGTGCCTACTGCTTGCAAGCTATGGACACAGCTGCAGTGCAAGCCAAAGGTGCAGCGGCGGTAACCGTCCTCCCAACGTTTTTCCCATCTGCCGGCGTAGGTCTGCTCCATCTCGAACTGCCCCAGCGAAAGTGCCGCTGGGGCTGGAGGTGCGCGGCCACACGTGCCCCTTGTCCAGGTGGGTGTGGACACACCTGCTACGCTCGCGATCCCCTGAGGTGGGATCCCAGTGGCTGCTCCCTTGGGGGTAGTCCCTGGCACCGCATCTTTGAGCACTGAGACGGAAACTTGGGCGTTTAGCAGCCAGTAGGGAGCAGGGCCAGGGATCTGCAGGGTGGTCCCGCAACTAGGCAAACTGGCCCACCACCTGCATGGCAAAACTCAGCAGAAGGAAAGCTAACCAGGGGGAGAAGTCCAAGCCGCCGATGGGGGGAATAATGCCGCGGAAGAGGTTGAGATAGGGATCCGTAAGCTGGCTAAGCACTGACAGGATGGGGTTGGACCAGTTCAATTGCGGGAACCAGCTCAGCAAAATCCGCACAATCAGCAGGGCATTGTAAATGACAATGAACTGGTAAAGGGAGCGCAACAGCAAAGACGCTGCACCGCTGTAGACCAACCCTAGGGTGAGACCGTCCATGCCAGCAGGAGAGGACAATAGGTGGCTGAGCATCATGACTGGAGAAGGGGAAACGACTCAATAGAGGCGGGCCTGCCCTGGGATCTCAATGGCATTCGGCCCCGGATAGCGCCGGCAGGACCTCCGCCGCCTCTAGTTTGGCATGGGCAGGGATCCTTTGCTCAAGACTTTTCCTCAATAGCCCCGGGGGAAGTTTCCTTGATGAGCAACTGTGCCCGCGTGGCCTGAATGGCCTCATTGAGCTCAGCAATTTTGGCCTCAAGGGTGCGGCGAGCCTGGGCAATTCGTTCCGCCTCCTGCTCCCATTCTCTGAACCCAACTGCCTCCGCTTGGCGGCGGGGGCGTTTAGGGGTCGTGGCGGTGCCCCTAGGGCGGTCTGGATCCTGGTGTTGGCCCTCAGCAGGGCCCTTGCCTAGCCTGGGCGCAAGCACAAACCCGATGATCCCGCCCAGGATCCCTCCCACCACCGCCCCGGTTACCACACCGGCCATGAAATCGTTCTGCTGATCTGCCACCCTTGCCTTCCAGAGGATTGAGTTTCTCTTCTTCCGTTCTAGCTTTCTTGCCCCACCCCTGCCAGCAATCTAGGCCAGAGCTGGGGGAGTTGCCAGTGGCTTAAACTTTCCAGTTGATCTTGCACCTGCTCCCTCAACCTAGCTAGGAGTGTCTCCAGTCTCTTGGTCAAGGGCAAGGAGGCTAGGGCGGCTTGCCAAAGGTGAGCTGGAGACAAGTCAGGGCTGACCACCCGCCACAGCCGCTGCAACTCCTCGAAGTGAAGGCGGTCATCCTCGGTAAGCGAGAGGACTAACTGGCGGCGCAGCTCCCGCGCTTCCTCTGACAGGAGGTAGTGCAAGCCCAGGCGGGTAGTAGAGATCCAGTCCAGGTCACCATCACTGCGGGCAACTTGAATCAGGTTCTCCAGGCGGTCCCAGCGGAACTTGCCATCTTTAACCAGCACTTGCAGCAGCCGCTGGCGAATCCGAGGGGATTCATCCGTTAGCAGGCGCTTGGCCACGTACGGATAGGCCACGCCTACGATACGAAACTGGGGATAGAGGCTGAGGGCCACTCCCTCTTGGGTAACCAAAGAGCGGATCACCAACGCAAAGTGGGAGGGCACCTGAAAGGGGTAGCGGTACATCAAATCAGAGAACTGGTCGGTGGCGGTTTTGAAGTTGAAGTTGCCCACCTCCTGGCTCAGCACATCCGCCAACACCTTCTCCAGAGCAGGGATCAGCTCTTGGCGGTTAACATCCGGCTGTAAAAAACCTAGATGGATAAAATCGTCAATGAGGGCGTTGTAGTCGCGATCCACCAGGTGAACCAGTGCGTCCACCAGGTATTCTTTCATCTCTTCTGTGAGCTGATCCATCATGCCAAAATCGATGTAGGCCAGCCGTCCATCGGGCAGGGCAAACAGATTGCCCGGGTGGGGATCGGCATGGAAAAAGCCGTATTCCAGCAACTGCTTCAGGCCGGCCACCACGCCGATGCGCACCAGTTGTTTTACCTCTAAGTTGGCTGCCCGAATCCGCTCCACATCGGTGAGCTTGATGCCGTCGATCCACTCCAGGGTCAAAACCCGACGGGTGCTGTAGGCCCAGAAGATGCGCGGCACATACACATTGGGATCGCCGCGAAAGTATTCGGCAAAGCGCTCGCAGTTCCGTCCTTCCTGCAGGTAGTCGATCTCCTCAAAGAGCTTGTAACCAAATTCATCCACCACCGCTGTCAACGTGTTGCCCAGGTTCAAGGGCAACCAAGGGCCCAGCCAGGTGGAGGCCCAGCGGATAAGGTAGAGATCCAGGCTCAGCTGCTCCCGTAGGCGGGGCCGCTGCACCTTGACTGCCACCCACTCGCCACTGTGCAACTGCGCCTTGTAAACCTGCCCCAGGCTAGCCGCAGCCACTGGTTCAGGCGAGATCTGGGCGTAGATCTCACTAATTGGGCGGCCTAGCTCCGCCTCAATACAGGCAAATGCCTCCTCAGAAGGAAAGCTGGGCAGTTGATCCTGCAGCTTGGTCAGCTCTTCCAAGTAGTCTTTGCGCACCAAGTCGGGTCGCGTGGAGAGGGCCTGCCCCACCTTGATAAACGTCGGTCCTAGGTCGGTGAGCAGTTTGCGCAGCTGCTCTGCCCGCTGGGGCACCTTGCAATCGCCCTGCCCCCACAGCTGATCCCAGCGCAAACAGAGGACAAACCATAAGAGAGGACCGAGAATGGCTAGGGCCCGAGCGATGACTTGGGGCAGACGCCAGCGATAGTAACGGGCAATGAATTGCGGATCGTATACTTCCAGGTCAGCAACAGAAACAATCTTGTTAGGCACGCTCTAGTGATCTCAAATCGTTTTAAAGATTCCAGGTAATAACCTATTGTAATGGCAAAAGTTGCCTAATTTTTCTACATCTTCCTTAACATCGCCTCCTCAGCTTTTGCCGGCGGGCTCCCCAAGCTTGCTTAGATGATGGTATTGTCCGGGATCACCGAGTCCTTAATGATGGTGACAATACCGTTGCTAATCCAAATCCCTTCCTCTTCCCGCTGCGCTTCGCTGACGTGATCCTTGTTGATGATGCGGACGTTGCGCCCGATGCGGGCGTTCTTGTCCACAATGGCGTTGGCGATGTGGGAGTTGGCCCCGATGCCCACCGGCGGGATCCCAGCTTCCAGCTTGGCCCGCCGCTCTTCTGCCGACTCGTAGTAATCGGCCCCCATGACCAGCGTGTTTTCAATAACAGTGTTGGCCTCTATGCGGCTGCGAATGCCAATGATGGAGTTGCGAATTTGGGCGTTTTCGATGATGCAGCCGTCGGCAATCATAGAGTTGACAATGTGGGAGTCGAGGATCTTGTTGGGAGGCAGAAAGCGCGGGCGGGTGTAGATGGGCATTTCGCTGTCGAAGAAGCTAAAGGGCGGGTTGGGGTGCTGCACCAGCGCCAGGTTGGCTCGGTAGAAAGCCTCGATGGTACCAATGTCCTCCCAGTAGCCCTTGAACGGGTAGGCCTGCAGGTGGTATTTGCCAATAGCTGAGGGCAGCACCTCTTTGCCGAAGTCGGTATGGTCCTTCACTTGCAGCATCTCGATGAGGGCTTCCCGCCGGAAGACGTAGATCCCCATGGAGGCGATGTAGGGTTTGGCCTTGGCCTCTTCCGGATCTAGGCCGAGGACTTGGGTATCGACGCGGCAGGCCTCCAGCAGCTCCCCTTGCGGCTTTTCCTTGAAATCGATAACGCGTCCCTCGGCGTCGATCTTCAGCAAACCAAAGCTGGAGGCCACTTTTTCTTCGCAGGGGAGCACCGCCAGCGTCACATCGGCTCCCGTTTGCCGGTGATACTGAATGAAGGGGCGGTAGTCCATGCGGTAGAGGTGATCCCCAGATAGGATCAGGAAGTCCCGTGGCTTCCAGGAGTCCATCAGCCAGAGATATTGGCGAACGGCGTCAGCCGTGCCCTGAAACCAGTCGGGGTTATCGGGCGTTTGTTGGGCCGCCAAGATATCTACAAAGCCGCCTGTGAAGGGGGACATGCGGTAGGTGTTAATGATGTGGCGGTTAAGGGAAGCGGAGTTGAACTGGGTGAGGACGTAGATTTTGTCGATATCGGAATTGATGCAATTGCTCACCGGAACGTCGATGAGGCGATACTTGCCTGCCAGAGGGACAGCCGGCTTGGCGCGGCGCTTGGTTAGAGGATAGAGGCGGGTGCCACGCCCACCGCCTAAGATGATCGCCAGTACATCGCGCATGGTTGTCCTCCACCAGGCTACACCCAATAGCATAGACTGCGGCGGGGGCGCCTGACCCCAGCGGGGAAACCGGAAGTTTGGGGAAGCTGATGGCCCGCATCCTGGCTTTTACCAACACCAAGGGAGGTACCGGCAAGTCCACCCTCTGCGTCCACGCGGCCCAGTTAACGGCGCAGCGGGGTCACTCCGTTTTGCTGGTTGATCTCACCTCCCAAAGGACTGCCAGCAGCTTTTACCTAGAAGAGGCGGGATCCCTTCCTCCTGAGGAAACGGTTTGGGCCAGCTTGCATCCCCACCATCAGCGGCCTCTGGAGGAGGTTATCTACTGCACCGACAAGGGTGTGGACGTGGCGCCCTCCCACAGCACCATGGCCGAAGTGGCGGCCTACCTGGCGGCTGCTGGAGAGGCAGGCCAAGACCTCCTGCAGCGCCAATTGGATCCCTTGCGGTCGGATTACGACTTTATCTTTCTTGACACGCCAGGGGAGCTGAATGCCCTCACCGCCAATGCCCTACGGGCAGCCCAGCGGGTGCTGATCCCAACACGGCTCAACCGCGCCGATTTCTCCTGCACCGAAGTTACCCTGCGCTACATCGAGACCCTTAAGGGCGAGCTGAGCCAGGCCCGCGCCATCCTCACCATGTTGGATGATCGCTACCTGCCAGGGGGCATCTGGTCAAGATCCCATACTGGGCAATTGTATGTGCAAGCGCAACAGATTTTTGCGGATGTCCTCTCACCCGTTACTATTCCAGATAGTAGTGATTTGCGCACAGCTTTCGACTATGGCCTGACGGTGATGGACTACCGGCCTGGAGCGGCGGTGTGTCAGCGCTTACGGCAATTGGTTGAACGTGAGGTGCTCCTGTGACTGGATCTGAGCGTAGCCTGTTTGCTTCTGCAGGAGGATCCCCTCGTCGCTCCGGCAAAGTTCGGCGTAGGGTCAGGGCGAGCGCTAAAACCGAGTCAGACTCCACCTCCACCCCTGGACGTGAGGAAACAGCAATGTCTGCAGCAGAAACGTCGGAACTCGAAGCCCTCAAAAGCCAGTTGGCGGAGGCCCAACGGCAGCTTCAGGAATACCAAAGCAAAATCTCCACCTTGCAAGCTCAACTCGAGCAAGTCACAGCCCACCGGGACGAGTTGCAAAAGGCGCTAGCCCAATTACAGGCAGTGGCGGAGGAGCGGGCCAAAACCATCCAGGAACTGCAAAGCCGCCAAGGGCAGGCCAGACTTCCAGTTAAGCCGCAAGCCCCTCCTTCCCCGCTGCAGGCGCAAAAGAAGATCCTGAACCGGCCTATCTTTGACAATGTGTCGCCCACTGACAAAGACATGCCCCCCCACATGCTGGACTAGGCCAATCGGGTGCCCCCCGCCGGCTGTAGGGCCAGTTGTCCCAGCAGTTCGGCATTGCGCCTAGGGAAAGGGGGGTGTATGGTTAGGGATCCCTGGTTCACGCTATGACTTCCTCCCAGGCAAAGATGACTGTTGCTGGCGATGCCATTCCACCCCACGGAGGCACTCTGATTAACCGCATTGCCTCCCCTGAGCAGGCGGAGGAGCTCCGCTCCAAGGCCCAGCACTGCCCTGTTATCCGCCTCAATGAGCGGGCTCAATCGGATTTGGAGATGATTGCCATTGGGGGCTATAGCCCGCTGACGGGTTTCATGGGGCAGGAAGATTACTATTCGGTTTTGGAAACGATGCACTTGGCCAATGGGCTGGCCTGGTCGTTGCCAATTACGCTGCCAGTTGCGGAGGAAATAGCTGCCGAGCTCAAGGAAGGGCAAACCGTTGCCCTAGCCAATGCTGAGGGCAGGCTTTTGGGCGTGCTGGAACTGACCGAGAAGTTTACCTACGACAAAACCCGTGAGGCGCAGCAGGTCTATCGCACTACGGACGAACAACACCCAGGGGTAAAGGTGCTCTACGAACAGGGATCCGTTTACTTAGCCGGCCCTGTCACCCTCCTGCAGCGGGATCCCCACCCCCTTTTTCCGGCCTACCAGATTGATCCCGTTCAGTCGCGGCAACTGTTTCGGGAAAGAGGCTGGAAGACGATTGTTGGTTTTCAAACCCGCAACCCCATCCACCGCGCCCACGAGTACATCCAGAAGTGCGCTCTAGAAATTGTGGACGGCTTATTCCTCCACCCGCTGGTAGGGGCCACCAAAAGCGACGACATTCCTGCCGAGGTGCGCATGCGCTGCTATGAGGTGTTGATTGAAAAGTACTACCCCAAAGAGCGGGTGATCTTGGCCATTAACCCTGCGGCCATGCGCTATGCCGGCCCACGGGAAGCCATTTTCCACGCCCTTGTTCGCAAAAACTACGGCTGCACCCATTTCATCGTGGGCCGGGATCACGCTGGGGTAGGCAACTACTACGGCCCCTATGACGCCCAGCACATTTTCGACGAGTTCCGGCCCGAAGAGCTGGGGATTATCCCTCTCAAGTTTGAACACGCCTTCTATTGCACAGTCACCGGCACCATGGCCACGGTCAAGACCAGTCCCAGCCAGCCCCACCAGCGCATTCACCTCTCAGGCACCAAGCTGCGAGAAATGCTGCGCCGTGGCGAAGTGCCGCCGCCAGAGTTTTCTCGCCCCGAAGTGGCCCAGCTCCTTGTGGAGGCCATGCGAGAGCGCAGTTCCCCCTAGCCTCTCGGATCGGGGCGTGTTGGGAAGATTCCAGACCCAGCTGAGGGTCAAAACGGGGCAGATTCCCCAGAGGTTAACGGCCTGACCTATCGACAGTTGTGGCTTTTGGGTTTATCACTGAGGGGAGGGCGGTGCAAGCTGCCCAGTCAAGGCTTCCGCTGCTCCAGTCGAGCGCACTGCGGAAGCAAACCCATGTCTCCTTCTTTGCCATCTCTAGGGTCAAACTATGCAGAAACCAGCCCATCTGTCTAAGCTTGCCCTCGCCCTGCCCGCCTCCTTCTTGCTGGCAGAGGCTGTTCTGGCCTATCCCTGTGACTGGGTTGGGGTTGAAGCTTACACCCTCTCCAGCCCCACGGTTGAGGTTGACAGCTTTGAAGTGGCGCCTGCCCCCGCCGTTGCAGGTAACGGCTTCATTGGGGTTGCCATTGAAACAGTTGACGAGCAGATGGCTCAAGGTGCCATCAGCCGTCGCCTGTTTGGCCCTGCCCCTCGAGTGCAAGGGGTACGGGTGGTTGGCCTACTGCAAAATGGGCCGGCCCACCAAGCTGGTCTAGCTCAGGGCGATATCCTCCTTGGGGTCGACGGGCAGCGGGTTACCTCGGTGCAGCATGTCCAGCAGATCATCCAAAATACCCCTGTGGGCCAACGGGTACCGATTACCTTTCGGCGCGGCGGGCAGGTCCTGTCTACAGTAGTGGTAGTTGGGGATGGCCGCGTGTTGCGCCCCCTAATGCTGCAGCGGTAAGTTGGTGACCCCTGAGTTGGGCTCAGCAGGGACAGCCTGGGTGGCTTGCGCCCTCAATGGGCTGTTGTTTCTTGGCCTGCTAGCTCTACTTCGCCCCATTTTGCGCTTACGGGCAGCGCTTTGGGTTACGGAGCGCGCTCTAGAGAGTTGGCAAGTGGTTGCAGAACGGGCTTTGGCCACCACCTCAGCTGAGCTCCTCCACCTGCGGGCGCGCCTGCAAGCAAATCGTACTGCCCTTGACCGCTGGCGGCGCCGTTTGCAGTTCTGGCAAGGGATCCGCCAACTGGTGCTTTGGCTGCGCCGAAGCTTCTATGGATAGCCGCTACTCCCTACCCAGCCCCATCCGCCTGCAGGTCATGGCCAATGCTCTGGCGGGGATTGCCGAGGAGATGGGGGCCTGCCTCATTCGCGGCTCTTACTCAGCCAATATCAAGGAACGGCGGGATTGCTCCACGGCCTTGTTTGACGCCCAAGGAACCTGTATTGCCCAGGCGGCCCACATTCCGGTTCACCTAGGCGCTCTTGGGCAGGCGGTGCAGGCAGTGGTGGCAGCCACTCCCCAGCCGGGAGAGGTGTTTGTCCTCAACGATCCCTATCAAGGGGGATCCCACCTGCCAGATATCACCGTGGTGGCGGCTATTCCCGCGCTGCGGGATCCCAGCCAGGTCTGTGCCTATGCGGTGAACCGCGCCCACCATGCCGACATTGGGGGGATGCGTCCCGGCTCCATGCCCGCCGATTCCACCGAGATCTGGCAAGAGGGGCTAGTAATCCCGCCAGTACGGCTAGCGAGGTTTTCTCCAGAAGGAGAGTTGCACTGGCAGGGGGATCTGCTGCGCCTCATCCTGGCCAACGTGCGCAATCCTAAGCAGCGCCGTGGAGACCTCCAGGCTCAGGTAGGAGCCAGTGTGGTGGGGGCAAGCCGGTTTCGCCAGCTGCTGGCTCGCTTTGGCGAAGAGGAGGCGTGGCAGTTGATTGCAGAGGTGATTGCCTACAGTCGGCGGCGGATGCAGGCCCAGATCCGCCTTCTGCCCGATGGGGTCTACACGGCTGCAGATTGGCTGGAAGGGGAGGGGGATCCGCCCCAGCTACTCCGCATCCAGGTGCAGATTGAGGTGCAGGGGGAGAGGCTGCGGGTGGACTTCAGCGGTACGGCACCCGCCACAGCGGGCAACCTGAATGCGCCCCTGGCCGTGACCCGCTCAGCGGTGCTCTTTGCTCTACGCTGCCTGTTGGATCCCACTGCCCCCAGCAATGCTGGCCTGGAGGAGCCCATTGAGATCGTGGCTCCACCCGGCTCCCTGGTCAATGCCCAATTTCCGGCGGCAGTGGTGGCAGGCAACGTGGAAACCTCGCAGCGCATTGCCGATGTGGTGTTCAAGGCCCTAGCCCCAGTGGCCGGATCCCGGGCCATTGCCCAGGGGCAGGGTACCATGAACAACTGTGTCCTGGGAAACTGCCACTTCACCTACTACGAAACTCTGGGGGGCGGCCAGGGAGCCAGCCGGCAGCGGCCAGGCCTGGATGGCGTGCATGTGGGCCTAAGCAATACCCTCAACACCCCCATTGAAGCTCTAGAGCTGGAGTACCCCCTGCGGGTGCTGCGCTACGAGCTGCGCCAGGATTCTGGAGGCACTGGACAGCAGCGAGGTGGCTGGGGAGTGATTCGCTCCCTCCAGGTGCTGCAGGACTGTACCCTTTCTCTCCTCACCGATCGCCGCCACTACGCTCCTCAAGGAGAAGAGGGGGGCGGGCCCGGCCAGGTGGGGATCAACCTTGTCAATGGGGAGCCCCTCCCCAGTAAGATCAGCCGCCCCCTGAAAGCTGGTGATGTGGTAACCCTCTACACCCCCGGCGGTGGCGCCTGGGGCTCCAGCAAGGAGCAGGCTCGCGAGGAGGGGTAGCGCAGATGGGCCAGCAACAACTGCTCGCAGCGGCGGAGCACATCGTCGCGGCTGGTAAAGTGTTCCAGCCTTTGTACTTCTTGACCTTTCTCAAACAAAATTAAGGTCGGCAGTGAGCGCACCCGATAGCGGCGCGGTAGCCAAAAATTGTGATCCACATTTACCCGCACTACCTCCACGGCTCCTTCCCATTCCGAGGCAAGGCGGTCGATAAGCGGTTGAACGAAGTGACACAAACTGCACCAAGGGGCGCCAAACTCCATTAACACCAACCCATCACTTGTCAAAAGTTCTTGATTAAAAGCATCTAAAGCAACTGGCAAGATCATCGCTCCCAAACTAAAGCAGTTGTTTGGGATCATGCTACCAGGCAACTTTGCTAGCTGCAGAAACCAGTTGCGAATGGAAAGCATAAAGAATCCCAACAAAGCTCAACACTCCCAGGTAGGCCCAGCGGAGAAACTCGCGCGGGTGCAGTTGTTGGCGCCCCTGCAGAATGGCCAAGCCAGGGATTACGGAGGTGCGGGCTTTGAGGTCGCGGAAGGCTTGGCCGTACTTGCGCTCCAGGCGGTAATCCCCGTGCCAGACAGCAAACAGGTGGTAGGCAATAAGACCAAGGGAGGTCGCCACCATGAAGCTAGAGCCAATCCACAGCGCGTGGGCCGCACACCAGATGACCTGACCTACTAGCTGGGGATGGCGGGTGAGGCGGATGATCCCAGTTGTAAACAAGTGCAGCTCCGGCTTGCGAATGGCGGCGATCTCCAGCAAATTGAACGTGGCCGGATACAAGAAGAAAAACGAGAGCCCAGATAAGAGGACAACGGCGGTGTGGATCCCAGGGACAGCTTGCAGATTCCACAGGATCACGCCGTCGTAGCAGTGGTTAGAAAAGTAGATGAGCAACAGGGGGGCCAAGCTAAGACTAACCAAGACAAAGAAAAGGCGGTACAGGCGCGCTCCTAGCCACGCTTCTCCCCAGGGGCGCAAATAGGCCAGCCCACTGTGGGCGCAGGCAAATCCCAAGATCATGCCTAACATGATGGCATGGGAGCGGTAGGGGGCCAGCGCTGGCAGCCAGTGGCTAAAGATGGGGGACGACATCCTCTCGGGGGTTCCTCTTTTGCTCTCACCGTAACCTATGCTTAGCTTAAAGATAGGTTACATCCGATTCCCCATGCTAAAGACCTTGATTCTACGCCTTGTCGGCTTGCTCCTGTCGGTAACCCTCGTCCTGGGCTGGGCGATCCCAGGGGCTCAAGCAGCCCGTCTCACTGGCAAGTATTACGAAGACAGCATGACCATAATCCAAACGCTGCGCACTGCTCTCTTGGAAGGGGATCCTGTCCTGAAGCCGGAGGAGGCGCGGGCAGAGATCATGGAGGCCATCCAAGAATTTGCAGGGCGCTACCATGGTCCTCGCTACAACAAGTTGCCCTCCTTCACCACCCTGCGCACGGTGTTCAACACGGTAGCTTCCCACTACCGCACCTCGGATCAGCCGCTGGAGCCGGAAAAGCTAGAGCGAGTGCTGATGCAACTGGATCGGGCAGAGATGGCCTTGCGCCGCGAAGGTTAAGCCTTAGGCAAGGCGCAGCGTTGCCCTGATGCTAGAGCGGTAGAGTCCGCTCTCGCAAAGTTCCAGATGGCCCTCCATTTCTCTTAGAAGCCGCTCGCTCACCCGCCAGGCAGCGCTCTCTTGGGGCTGAAGGGGCAGGCGGCACCGCCCTTCCAGGCTCCACTCGAGATAGAGGTGCTCCTTCCCAGCAGGATAGGTGCTTAGGGCTATTGAGCCGTAGTAGAGGGTGCGAATACCCCAGCGACACACGCCCAGCAGCGCCTGCACCAGGCCATGGGGATCCGCCCAAACAGCAAGGCTTTCGGGCAGCAAAGAGGGCTGGAGGGCAGGCCAGTCGTAGCGAATGCCCTGATCCTGGGCCTGGAGGCGAGTGAGGCTGTAGACATCTTGCAACAGAGGCCGCAGCCGGGTTGGCGTTGGTCGCAGGGGCTGAATGGGCAGGTCGTGGCGGGCCAGCCGAGTGTATTCTTCCAATAGCTGGAGCAGGCGCTCCCCCGCCTCCTTGGCGCTTTGGAGATACTCTCGCTCCTCTTCCCGAGAGTCGCACAGATTGGACAACACCAGCTGCAGAGATCCCATCTGGCTGCTGAGGGGGTTGCGCAGCTCGTGGCCAATGCTAACCAGCAGCTCCTGCTGAAAAGCGCGCATGACCTCAGAGCGCTCAAAGGCAAAGCGCCAGTCCATCCCCTCCTGCTCGGGAGGAGGAGTCAGGGAAGGGGGAGGATCGGGTGGGGTGGCAGGCAAGGCTTTGCGCACCTGAAGAGGCAAACTTGTCGTCAGCGGCTTTGGCCCCTTTGGAACCCGGCAACGCCGCTCTCCATTTTTTCTACCCGACAAAGCAGGCGCTGACTACCCGCTCAATTCCCGCTAGATCTCGGTGCACCTGGATTTTCTGGTAACACCCCTGCGCCCGCAGTTGCTCGGCCACCCAAGGCGCTTGACCCTGCATCACCTCCACCGCCCAAAAGGAGTGGGGGGCTAGGTAAGCAGGTGCAGTTTGCACCAACAGCCGCAGGTGGGTCAGCCCATCTTCCCCCCCGTCTAGGGCCTGTCGCGGCTCGTGCAGCCGCACCTCAGGCATGAGGTGCTCTAGTTCCCCAGTAGGGATGTAAGGGGGGTTGGAGACGAGGCCGCGCAGCCGACCTCGCCAGGGATCCAAAGGCGCAAACCAGGATCCCTCGAGCAGCTGCACCCGCTCCTGCAAGCCATGCTCGGCTAGATTGGCTGCCGCCACGGCCAAGGCTGCTGGGCTCACGTCCACCGCTAGAAGCTGCAGCTGGGGGTGCTTGTGGGCCAAAGCAATGGCAATGGCGCCGCTGCCCGTGCCCAAGTCAGCAAAAAGGGAACCTGGCGGCAGAGGGTTGGCCTGCAGCCACAGAGAGGCTTGCTCCACCAGCAGCTCAGTCTCCGGGCGCGGGATCAGCACTGCTGGCGTTACCCGCAGGCTTAGCCCTGCCCACTCCACCTTGCCCAGTAGGTATTGCAGGGGGATACGCTCCTCTAGCCGACGTCGCCAGAGTGCCTCCACCTCGGCAACCGGATCCTCCTTCCCAAGCAGCGGCCGACCCAGCAGCCGCTCCAGTGGCCCCCAGCCCAGCCGCTCCTTGAGTAGGAGATCCACTTCCTGAGGCGAAATACCAGCAGCCTGGGCCTCCTGCCGAGCTTGGGCCCGCCAGGCCAGCAATTGCTGCACCTGGGCCAAGGCGGATCCTGGCGGGGGTTGGCTCAGCGCTGCTGAGGCTGGGGAGTGGCAGAGGAATTGGGCTGGGGAGTTGCAGCGCGTATCCACGATTGCACGTACTCCAGTGAGGCGCGCGGTGGGATGAAGGCAATCTTTTGTACATCCTCTTGCGCGTCAGGGGCCAACATGCGCTCCACCACAATAGCCAAGGAAGTGACCTCAATCTGGGTTTTGCCAACCACCTCGGGGTTTTGCGCTGCCGCCCGCTCCAAAGCCCCTTTTAGATCGTTGCGGTCGAAGAAGAAAGGCACCACCTCCTGGCCATCCTGCTCGATGGTCAACAGCCCCTCCGGGGAGCGGCCATAGAACAGAGGCACGCCAATTGCCTCGGGTGGCACCTCCTGCCCTGTTTCTTTCAGCACCTGCTTGGCTGCCTCCACATCGCTAGGGCGGGGCACGACCTCGAAGTACAGGTTGCTATTTTTAGCCCGCTCCTCCTCCGATTTCTCATAGGCGTAGCCTAGGGGGATGGGCACCACCTGGGCTTGCTTGCCTATCTCAGGGTTTTTGGCTTTCACCTGCTCCAAGGCTTGCTGGGCTTGGTTCCGATCTAGCCAAAAAGAAGCAACCTGGATGGTGCGACCCTCCCGCTCTACGTTGGCAACTACAGGGGTGCCGTTCTGCGACACAATGGCAAAAACCGGCACCAGATTCAGCCGCTCTGCTACTTCTTGACGACTAAGGGGAGCTGCCACCGCTTGAGCCCACAGGAACTCTCCTGGAGGCAAAGGGGCAATCCCCCCCCAGCTCACTCCCGCCAGCCCCAACAAAAGGGTGCTGCGCACCGCTATTGCAATGGCGACCCGCCCGCTGGCTTCAGCTGCACGGCGGCAAAGGGATCCCAAAGGCTGCACTGCATGACTGCGCATCATTTTCCTCTCTATTCCCGGCATTGTGCCTTCTCCTTGTGGGTAGGGGGCGAGATAGCCGACAGCCTGTAGCCAAGGAGGCTCCTCAACCCTGTTGGGGCTAGGGATGTGGCTTCCTCTGCAAGTTGAAACTCCACCCACCCAAGGGCTTCTGTACCCCTCTC
>NZ_JANSIV010000095.1:0-10304 GCF_047502705.1 Synechococcus sp. H70.1 | reverse complement strand
CCCCTCTCTTGAGGGGAGATCCTGCCTCATCCCCCTACTATATACGGAGTCTGACGAAGCGGATCCCCCCAAATACAGATTCCCTCCTCCCTTCTCTAAAAGCCTGAGAGGCCTATCCGGCTGCAGGCAAGGCTCTTGCTGCTGGATTGCTTGGCAGCACCCTAGGGTTAGAGATGGGAAACAGGCGGCCTTGCTCGACGGTAATCCGAACCCGGCTGCCCACTGGCAATGCTTCCCGCGCCAGGGCATGCAATTCCTTGCCCGTCTCTGTGACCAGACAATAGCGATACTCCCGCCCCAAAAACTGCCGGTCCCGAATGATCACGCCCCCCTGGGGATCAGGGTGTAAACGCAGCTCCTCCTGGCGGATCATCAGCTCTCCCCAGCGCAGATTGGGGTCGGGTTGATCCTGGAGAGCTTGGAAGGGGATGCGCAGCAGCTCCTCAGCTTGCCAACCAAACTCTCGCCGCTCACAGCGCAGAAAGTTGGCCTGGGTGATGAATTCCGCCACAAAACGGGTAGCTGGCTCCCGATAGACTTCCTCCGGGGATCCCCATTGCTCAATGCGGCCTTCCCGCATCACTGCCACCCAGTCAGAGAGGCAGAGGGCCTCCTCTTGGTCGTGGGTTACGAAAATGGCCGAGGTCTGCGTTTGCTTGAGGATTTTGCGGATCTCTTCCCGCAAATAGTAGCGCACCTGCACATCCAAGTTGCTCAGCGGTTCATCCAAAAGGATGAGCCTGGGCCTGGGGGCCAAAGCCCGGGCCAGAGCCACCCGCTGCTGCTGACCGCCTGAGAGCTCGTGCGGATAGCGGTGGGCATAGTCTTCTAGGCCCACCAAGCGCAACACCTCGTAAGCGCGTTCCCGCGCCTGTTGGGCAGTACTTCGCAACTCCGTCAGGGGAGGGCGATGGCTCCGCCGCGCCCCTGCCCCAGTCCCATGAGTGGGTCGGAGGCCAAACATCACATTGGCCAAAACGTCCAAGTGGGGAAACAGGGCAAAATCTTGAAACACCAGCCCCACCCCCCGCCGCTCCGGCGGGATCCACTGCCCATCCCCGGCCACCACTTGCCCCCCCAGCAGGACCCGCCCGCTATCCGGCTGCTCGAAACCGGCAATGATCCGCAAGAGGGTGGTTTTTCCGCAGCCCGACGGGCCCACAATTCCCAAGATGTCTCCCTGGCGCAGGCGAAACTCCACTTCCTGCAAAACCCACTGCCGCTGGCTGGGAAACCTCTTGCTAATGCCCTCCAGCTGAAGAATGTAGGGAGGGTCCGCCTGGTCAGTATTGGACGTCGAGGAAACCAAGAACTCGGCCATGACCGTTGTTGCAAAGTATTTTCACCAGACTACCATACCCCAAGTCGCGCTGAGGCCGGTCGGCTTGGCATAGAGAGGGATCGGGATCCCGGCTTTGACCCTTTGTTTTGGGGGGCAGAAATCAGTGTTATATTTAGTTAACGAAGTTTCCCAGGCTGTGGTGGCGCTTGGTTTCGAGGGCGCACGCCAGGCTTACTGTTTTGGATGAGTTTTGAGACAAAGTTTCCTGAACGTGCGCTAATTACAGGAGCCAGCCGAGGGATCGGCAGAGCTGTAGCCTTGAGGCTTGCGCAGGAGGGGATAGCAGTTGCCTTGGTGGCTCGTTCCCTCCCCGATTTGCTGGCAGTGCAGGCGGAGATCCAGGCAAAAGGAGGAAAGGCGGAGGTCTTTCCCATTGACCTGGCCGACTTGCCCGCTCTACCGCAGCAGTTGCAAGCCCTTTTGGATCGATTTGGTGTTTGCGATGTCTTGATCAACAACGCCGGCATAGCCCAGGTCGGGCCCTTGGCTAGCTTGGCTTTGGCCGATTGGCAGCGCGTGATTGACTTGAACCTGACGGCAGCCTTTCTCTGTGCCCAAGCTGTCCTGCCGGGGATGCGCCAGCAGCGCTGCGGCGTAATTGTCAACATCGTCTCCATTGCGGGCAAGCGAGCCTTTCCCAATTGGGGGGCCTACTGCGCCAGCAAGTTTGGCCTGCTGGGCTTTTCTGAAGTCTTGGCCGCAGAGGAACGACAGCATGGCATTCGGGTGACCAGCCTCTGTCCTGGAGCTGTGGATACCCCCCTTTGGGATACAGTTCCGGTTGACTTCGATCGTTCCCGGATGCTCTCGCCGGAGTGGGTAGCGGAGGTCATTGCCCACATTGTTTGCCTGCCCAAGGGGGCTGTGGTGGAGGAGCTAACCCTCATGCCGGCAGCAGGGGCCTTTTAGGCCAGCCGGGAGCTGGCTTTTTCTGTAGTACAGAGGAAATCTGCCTGCACCGCCCCCTTGACGAGCCCCTTTAACCCTTCGTTCAACAAAAGGAATATCCTGCTATGACTCTTGCCAAGCCCAGATCCAGTGCTGAGTTGCGACTAAACGACAAAGCCAATCAAAAGTCTCGCCTTGTTCGAGAGCAAGAGCCCGAGGGCTCAGAAAGCCTGGATCCGGCAATGGTGGCCGCGGTGGAGACGTTGCTGCGGGGAATTGGGGAGGATCCCGAGCGGGAGGGCCTCAAGAAAACGCCGCAGCGAGTGGTGGCTGCGCTCAAGTTTTTAACCAGTGGCTATCAGCAGTCTCTGGAAGATCTCATCAACGGCGCCGTCTTCGACGAGGGCCACGACGAGATGGTGATGGTGCGGGATATCACGTTGTTTAGCCTCTGTGAGCACCATCTCTTGCCCATCATTGGCAAAGCTCATGTGGCCTACATCCCCCGTCAAAAGGTGGTGGGCCTGAGCAAAATTGCCCGCATTGTGGAGATGTACTCCCGCCGCCTCCAGGTTCAGGAACGCCTGACCCGGCAAATTGCAGAAGCCTTGATGGAGGTTTTGGATCCCTATGGGGTGGGGGTGGTTATCGAGGCTACCCACATGTGCATGGTGATGCGGGGAGTGCAAAAGCCGGGCTCGTGGACGGTCACCAGCTCCATGGTGGGGGTGTTTCAGGAGGATCCCCGCACCCGGGAGGAGTTCTTGAGCCTGATTCGCCACCCGTCCAACTTTTAAGGCTCCCGCGGCGCTTTGCCGGCAAGAAAGCTAAAATCCTCTGCTTAGGTTGGGCATACTAGCTTAGAATCGACGCAGATCCTGCCCGAAGCGAGGCTTGTTATGAGCGGCCCTGAGAACCAATCTCCCACTGACTTACAGTCCGGTTGGAAGCCGCCGACTCCGCCGGTTGCCCAGCGTCCCCCCCAGGGGGCGGCACAAACGCCGCCAGCGACGCCCCCAACCCAGTTGGATCCGGGGCTAGCGGCTGTCTATCCCCCTCAAGGACCTAGGTCACGTCCTGCTCCCAGTGCTCCTGAGCCCATCTTAGGTCGGCCCGTTCCACCGGGCGTGGCTGCCGCTCCACCCCAGACGCCAGTGCCCATGCCGGGCCCTGCCCCTGCCCCGCAAGTGCCTCTGGCCGCTCCGACTCCTGCTGCCCAGCCGCAGGCATCTCCCCCCAGCCCTAGTCCAGCTGCTCCGCCTTCTGTGCCTCCCGCTCGCCCCACGGCTGCCGGGCGAATCCCGGTGGCTGCGGCTGCTCCCAAGTCTGCCCCTCCTGGCCCGACGCTGCGCCAACTGGTGCAGGAAGCCTACGAGAAAGGCTACTCAGACATCCATCTGGGGGTGGGGGAAGTGCCTCGCTTTCGCGATCGGGGGGAAATCGTTATCAGCAACCACCCCGTTACCACCACTGAGATGTTCTATAGCTGGCTGCGGGAAAGCTTGCCAGAAAACCAAATCCGCCAGTTTGAAGAGTGCTTAGAGCTGGATACTGCCATTCAGTACGAGGGCTTGGTGCGCTGCCGGGTCAACTGCTTTGTCTCCCTTCTTGGCCCAGCCATGGTGCTGCGTCTGATCCCCCTCAAGATTTTGACGCTGGAGCAGTTGCGGGCGCCGGAAGTGCTCAAGCGCATTGCCGAGGAGCCCAAGGGCCTCGTGCTGGTAACTGGCCCAACTGGCTCCGGTAAGTCCACGACGCTAGCGGCAATGGTGGACTACATCAACTCCAACTTCGCCAAGCACATCATTTCCATTGAGGATCCTATCGAGTTTGTCCACCAGAGCAAGAAGTCGCTGATTCGGCAGCGGGAGGTCGGGATCCATACCCTGGAGTTTGCTAATGCTCTGAAGGCCTCCCTGCGGGAAGATCCGGACATCATCCTAATTGGGGAGATGCGGGATCGGGAAACGGTGGATATTGCTCTCAAGGCGGGCCAGACGGGCCACCTTGTGTTTGGAACCCTGCACACCAACAGCGCCGTCCGCACCATCGAGCGCCTCTTGGGGATCTACAAGCCGGAAGAGCAGGAGCCAATGCGACTGCAACTGGCTGAGACGTTGGTGGCCATTATTGCTCAGACGCTGGTGCGCACCACCGACGGCAAGCGCACCGCAGCCCATGAGATCATGCGCAACACCGATGCCATTCGCGACTACATCAAGCGCGGCGCCGTGGACGAGATCGAGGAGCTGATTGCCGATGGCTCCTACGAGGGCATGTGTACCATGAATCAGTCGCTGTTTCGGCTCTATCAGGAGGGACGGATTACCGCAGAGGTGTGTCTGGAGGCAGCTCCGCGGCGCAACGAGATGGCCCAATGGCTGCGGGGCCGGATCTAGAGGCAGTTTCCCAGATAGCTAGGCTAGGTGCTTGAGGAAAGGCCTGCCTTATCCTTGAGAGCAACTTGAGTTAGCTGCTGGAGTGGAGGGTGGATAAGCACCGCCCTATCCTTGCAGAGTGAGGGCCGAGATCCAGACACCCCCGCAAAGATGGGGTAGGATGGTTTCGGTTGCCATCGGGTACAACCCCACGGTGGGGCCTCCTGGGTCTCTTTGGAGAGGAACTGCAAGAGCCCGTTGAAGCAGAAATCCCGCCCTCTATGCGTTAGCATGAGGGGGGGAGGGTGTTACAAAACAGGAGAATCTATACCGTGAGCGTGATCAGCCAGCTTATCGAAACTGCAGATAACCAGCTGCGCTATCTCTCAGTTAGCGAGCTGCAGGCTATCAAAGACTACATGGACAGTGGCGAAAGGCGTCTGCAGATTGCTCAGGTGTTAACTGAGAATAGAAAACGCATTATCGATCAGGCCCAGAAACAGCTATTTGCCAAACGACCTGAATACCGACAGCCTGGGGGCAATGCCTACGGCGAGAAGCGCTACAATCAATGCCTGCGGGACTACGATTGGTATTTGCGTTTGGTAACCTATGGCATTATCGCTGGCAGTAAAGAGCCAATTGAGTCCATTGGCCTCATAGGGGTGCGGGAAATGTACAACAGCCTCAACGTACCCATTGCCGGCATGATTGATGCGATTGTCTTTTTGAAGGAAGCAGCTCTCAGCCTGTTGGATCCCGACTCTGCGGCTGAGGCTGCTCCCTACTTTGACTACATCATCAATGCCCTGAGTTAGAGAGCTCCCTTTGCGGCCAGAGAGGCCAAGGCAGCGCGGGCGCAGGCGGCTACCTGTTCCTGGGAGTCCTGGGCAAGCCGAGCTAGCCCAGGGTAGGCAGCTTCTGTTCCCAACTGGCTTAGGGCAATGCAGACGCGGTAGCGCAGCTGCCAATCGTCAGAAGCGATGAGGGGCTCTAGGTAGGGGATGGCCCGCGGATCCCCCAGATCCCCTAGCGCTGCGGCAGCGGCGGTGGTCAGCAGTTCATTTCCCTCCTGGAGAACCTGCACTAGGGTGTCGAAGGCGGCGGGGTTGCCTAGCTCGCCGAGGGCAGCGACAATACTAAAGCGCACCAGCCACTCCGTCTCCCGCTGGTAGGCCTCCAGGAGATCAGTCAGGGCCTGCGGCTGCTTGAGATCCCCTAGAGCGGCAGCAGCGGCGGCTCGCACGTCGAACTCGGGATCCTCCCGCAAAGACTGCTGCAGGATTGGTAAAAGGGTGGCCGGATCGATCCCTTTTGCGGCAAGGGTGCCCAGCTGACTAATAGCAGCGTAGCGGACGCGCGCATTCTTGTCGGCTACTGCCTGCTGCAACAGAGTCAAGCTTTCTAGCGGGGAGAGTTCTCTGGCTTTGTTAACAGCGCGCAGCCGCTCCCCCAGATCCTGAGAGCCCAACAGCTCCAGCAAGGTCGCCAGTGAGGGCGGATCCCCAGCAGTTGTTGTCATCGTTCCTTTCTCTCCGTAGCTTTCTCTGGCTGTAGCAAAGAAGGAAAACTCGATGTTATCATTTTGAGGCAGTGTGTGCTGTCTTTTGGTCCTATGGCCTTATTGCAGAAAGAAAAGCAGGAGATCATTGAGAAATATCGACTACACGACACCGACACCGGCTCTGCCGATGTGCAGGTTGCCTTGCTAACCAGCCGCATCAACCAGCTCTCGCAGCACCTGCAGAGAAATCCTAAGGACTTTAACTCCCGTCGCGGCTTGCTGATGATGATTGGTCGCCGCAAGCGACTGCTCAGCTACATTGCCAAGCATTCTCCCGAGCGCTTTCAGGAGCTGGTTGAACGGTTAAACATTCGAGTGAAAAAGTAGCTACCTAGAAAGCACAGTCGAGGAGCTACCTGCGTGGGCAAGTCTAGTCGCTACTCTAAAGCTTCTCGAGGCCGCTCCAGTCAAGCTGCTGGTCAGGTGGAGCAGCAGCCGGCCAGAGGAGAGCGAGCTGCTGTCATTCCTCCCGAGGTAAGCCGGCGCATGGTGCGGCGAATCCTCATTTTTTCCGGGATCCCTTCTACGCTTGGCTTAAGTAGCTTTGTTGTCAACTACTATCTTTTAACCAACCATGTGATAGCCCTGCCCCCCTACTTTACTTTGGTGGAGTCGCTGGCCTTTTTTGGCCTTGGCTTTTTGGGCATTAGCTACGGTGTCTTCTCGGCCTCCTGGGATCCAGAGCCTGGATCCCTGCTGGGGATTGGTGAGTTCCGCCGCAACCTAGGTATTTTCCTCCAGCAGTGGCGTGAAGCAACAAGCAGCTCTGCCTCTTCAGAAGCTGACGAGACCTAGCTGCTTTGGGCGCTGGGGGAGTTTCCCGGCCAAGATACAGGCCCAGCCTCAGGGGGCCGGGCTGAGGTGGTTCAAAATAGGCTGCTGGGGCTAGAGCCGCACCTGCGCGCCCTCAAAGAAGCCACGGATGATCAGAATGGATCCCTCAGAATCTCCTGGAGCGGTCTCTGGATTGTCCGTGGGGAATTCCTGTTCCAGGAACCACTGGCCGGAGATCCGGTCGGCAGAAGTCGTTGAGTCGAAGACAAGGCTTAGAATCCCTCTTTGCGTACTACCACCAATGTCAAGTCGATTAAACGGCCCGGCCAATTGTGCCCCGGCTAGGGTGCGGAAGACAAAATCGCCAGTGGCGGGCACAATGCCCTGAAGAATAACCGGCTGAGGGGTATTTCCTTCCACAGGTGAGCCAGGTAAGGTACCCGTAGAGCGCTCAGTGCGCAAGGAGAAGAAGTAATCGAAGGCTGTGGGAAAATCCGGACGCCCAGGGACAGGTAACTGCGGGATCGGAGTGGGGAAAGGTCGGGGCGGGGGGCTGACCTGGACAAAGTTGAGGACTGTGCTGACATTAGCCGGATCAAACTCAGCTTGTACCCGACCGTCCAATAGGCGCCGGATGCGCACCAACTGGTTGGGCAGAATGTTCGGACGAGTGGGATCCGGAGCAAATAGCACCGACTGCGTACCCACCTGGGTGGGACGATAGACGATTTCCGCCTGGTTGGGCCGGAAGTTTAGGCGGGCAAAGAGAGTCAGGGCATCTTCAGGAGTGCCATCGCCGGCCACGCCCCGCTGCCGCACCACAAAGCTGGCGGAGAAGCTGCCGGTTTGCAGGATGGCAGTGACAGGAGGATTGACAAAGAATCCTGCCGGTGGGTTGCCATTAGGGCCGGGATCTTCATAGAGTACTCCCACGGTGGGGACAATGAGAGAAGAATCTCCCTCTAAGACGACTTGGTTGCCATTGCGGCTAACCAAGATGCGGCGCACGGTTAAAGTTAAAACAGTTTCCGTATCCGGATCGGCAGCTCTAAAGGTTGTGTTGACTCGAATGCGCTGGTCGTTGGGGTTTGTCGAAAGGGCAACTAACCCGGCGATGCTGAATTGCGTAGATAGCCTGCCGTCGTTGGGGCCGAAGGCGATGAGATTCACCAGCGGCGTGGTTCGGGCAATCTGGAGGGCCAGTGTGCTGGAGCGAAGGGTTGAGTCAATTGTCAGTTCATTGGCTGGGATCTCATTGACCGGCAGAATGCGGGCCTCTACGTTGGTAATGCGGGCCTCTCCGCTGCCTTGAAAGCCGCTGTTCCGCACAGGGATCCCGTTGTCAAACTTTGGGTTGATGTAGTCCAGCCTCAAGCTGGTGGTCTCCAGCACTGAGCCGGGGGTAAAGCGGTACTCCTGCGCCGAGACAAACGCCGTGGGATCCACCTGGACAGGCCCCGGCAAGGCGGGAGACTCGTCAATTTGACCGCAGCCACCTAGGAGCAAGACTCCACACAAAACTGCCAATGAGCGACCTTTGAAGTTCATACGGCACTGCCTCACACACCCTAATCTGGGGAAATCCACACACAAAATGGAGGAAAAGGCACCCAACCCCAACGCTACAGGTAAGCTGGCCGCCCCTGCTCGAGGCTATGATACCCCATATCTAGGGGATGGGCCATTTCCAAAAAAATTTCTTGGATTTGCTTTGCCGCTTGCTTGACAACGCCCCAAGATGCAGTAGAACTAACAGCAGGCATCCGCCTTTGAAACGGGATCCCTCATAATCTTGCCCATGCATAGGGGCAGATTCAGTGGATCCCGGCTGGGCGCTGTTGGAAAGTGGTGTGAGTGAGTGGAGAATTCCCCGATGAAACGACGTTCTGGCTCAGGCCCTGGCCGTGGCGGCCTTTCCCTTCTGGCAACTTGGGCTTCGCTGGCGCTAGCCACTGCCTGCAGCAGCGAGACCACGGGCGGCTTGCCACCCCTCTTGACCGCCAATGGATCCACGCCTCCTCCCGTAGCCGTGGCTCCCACCATCTCGCCCAACCTCACACCCATCACCTTCCGCCCTGGGCCAGACTTTGCTCCTATCACGCCGCCACCCATTCAGCCCGACCTGCCGGATCCACCCAGCTTGCGGCCAGCTCCAAATGGGGAATTCAACCTTTTGCTCTCTACCCCGGCAAACCCTGCTGTGATTCCCCCAGTGAGCTCCGCTTTTGTAACAGTTACCTTGCGCGGCTTGTTGGTGCCAGGGGTCATTGCCAGCGTAGAGCTGCAGTTTTTCAACATCAGCCGCGGCACAGATATTACCAGCATTTTCTTGCCGACAGCCATCGAGCAGTTTAGGAATACGCTCATAGGCCGAGGCAACAGCTACGCCGACCGAACCGGCGGGATCACCCTCACCAATGGCTTTACCTTCCCGGCTGATCTGGTGGCCTACAGAGCCAACGTTGCTCCCGGAGAAAGGGTTTTGGTGATTCTGGTCATTCGCGATTCGTTTGGCCAAGCCCTAAGATTAGAGGCACGCGCTCAGGCTACCTAGCGTGAAGCCGGCTAAGGGCAGTGTTTAATTGCTGCGAGAGATTTAAGCTCAGGAGGACGAGGGAATGAAAACCGGAAAGCTGGCTGGGGTTTTGGCTTGCCTCTGTGTTGGTTTGCTGACGGCTTGCCAACAGGCGAAGGATAAGAATGCAACCAGCTTTATACCTGGGCCGATCTTTCCTGTGGAAAACCCAAGTGTAGAACCCGGCGGAACTGGCGTGGGAGTGCCGGCTACTCCTCCCGTTGGAGCTGCTCCCCCAACCCAGCCCAGCCCTCTCGTGTCCCCTCCCGTCTCGGCGCCGACGATCCCGCCCTTGCCCAGCCCCAACCCTTCTCCCAGCATTGTTGGGTTGCCTCCGGCCCCCTTGGCTCCTCCAACCTTTACCAAGAGTTTCAGTCCGAGCACGACTTCGGTGGGTGTTCCTGTTACTTTAAGTTTTTCGATCACCAACAACTCCGGCATCCAACTGACCGGCCTCAGCTTTGCGGAAATCTTGCCGGCAGGGCTATCCGTTGCTGCCGCCCCTGACCTCAACAATACCTGTGGGGGAACTGCAAGCGCCCCTGCAAATGGAAGCTTTATTTCTCTGACCGGTGGCCAGCTTAGTCCCAATTCAAGCTGCTTGATAAGCGTTCAGGTGGTTGCTATAAACACGGGCACTTACACGAACCCTGCCACAACGCTCACCAGCGACCAGGCTCCTGCCGCTCAAAGCGCACCTGTCAGCCTAACCGTAAACCAAGTTCCTGCTCCAACCTTTACCAAGAGTTTCAGTCCGAGCACGACTTCGGTGGGTGTTCCTGT
>NZ_JANSIV010000094.1:0-5171 GCF_047502705.1 Synechococcus sp. H70.1 | reverse complement strand
TGCAAGCGCCGCGGTGAGTTGGTTGGGGAAAAAGAATCCCCCTAGTGGGGGCTGAGGGTAGGTGGGCTGGCACCGAGCTATTTTTCCAGAGGGTCACCCCTCCAGTAGGTTCGCCGCTGATGCGTTTCACGTCCGAGTTCGGGATGGAGTCGGCGTGGTTCCACATCGCTATGGGCACCAACCCTCCCCACCCTGAAAGCTGCACAGCAAGAGGCCACAGGAGAACCTCAGGTCAAGCAGACGGTCTATTAGGACTCCTCGGCTGCATGCATTACTGCACTTCCACCTAGAGCCTATCTACCGGGTCGTCTTCCCGGGACCTTCACAGAGGACTCATCTTGAGGTGGGCTT
Organism: Synechococcus sp. H70.1; assembly: GCF_047502705.1. Classification (NCBI taxonomy): domain Bacteria; kingdom Bacillati; phylum Cyanobacteriota; class Cyanophyceae; order Synechococcales; family Synechococcaceae; genus Synechococcus; species Synechococcus sp. H70.1. The sequence goes on along the minus strand of NZ_JANSIV010000094.1, from coordinate 4,820 downwards.
CCCACTTAGATGCTTTCAGCGGTTATCCTCTCCGCACATGGCTACCCAGCGTCTACCGTTGGCACGATAACTGGTACACCAGCGGTGCGTCCCTCCCGGTCCTCTCGTACTAGGGAGAGCTCCTCGCAATCCTCTTGCGCCTGCACCGGATATGGACCGAACTGTCTCACGACGTTCTGAACCCAGCTCACGTACCGCTTTAATGGGCGAACAGCCCAACCCTTGGGACGTACTGCCGCCCCAGGTTGCGATGAGCCGACATCGAGGTGCCAAACCTCCCCGTCGATGTGAACTCTTGGGGGAGATCAGCCTGTTATCCCTAGAGTAACTTTTATCCGTTGAGCGACGGCCCTTCCACTCAGCGCCGTCGGATCACTAAGGCCGACTTTCGTCCCTGCTCGACTTGTAGGTCTTGCAGTCAAGCTCCCTTATGCCTTTGCACTCAACGGCTGATTTCCAACCAGCCTGAGGGAACCTTTGCGCGCCTCCGTTACCCTTTAGGAGGCGACCGCCCCAGTCAAACTGCCCACCTGAAACTGTCCTTTCCCCCGCTTCCGGGCAGAAAGTTAGAATTCTAGCCTTGCCAGAGTGGTATCTCACCGGCGACTCCATACCCCCCGCAAGGGGTACTTCCCAGTCTCCCACCTATCCTGCGCAGGCAAAGCCCGAACCCAATTCCAGGCTACAGTAAAGCTTCATAGGGTCTTTCTGTCCAGGTGCAGGTAGTCCGCATCTTCACAGACAAGTCTATTTCGCCGAGTCCCTCTCCGAGACAGCGCCCAGGTCATTACGCCTTTCGTGCGGGTCGGAACTTACCCGACAAGGAATTTCGCTACCTTAGGACCGTTATAGTTACGGCCGCCGTTCACCGGGGCTTCGGTCGCCAGCTTCGCTTGCGCTAACCAGCTTCCTTAACCTTCCGGCACTGGGCAGGCGTCAGCCCCTATACGTCGTCTTACGACTTAGCAGAGACCTGTGTTTTTGGTAAACAGTTGCCTGGGCCCTTTCACTGCGGCCAGCTCGCGCTGGCACCCCTTCTCCCGAAGTTACGGGGTCATTTTGCCGAGTTCCTTAGAGAGGGTTATCTCGCGCCCCTGGGTATACTCTACCTACCCACCTGTGTCGGTTTCGGGTACGGGTGACAACCTTCATCGCCTACGAGCTTTTCTTGGCACTACCCTTCACCACGCGGGGTCCGTAGACCCCTCCCAATCCAATCAGGGTGTGGCTAGCTCTCGTGCGTCCCTCCTCGGCTCCAGTTGCCAGTCAGGGAATATCAACCCTGTCTCCATCGACTACGCCTTTCGGCCTCGCCTTAGGTCCCGACTAACCCCCCGCGGACGAACCTTCCGGGGGAACCCTTGGGTTTCCGGGGCATTGGATTCTCACCAATGTTTGCGCTACTCAAGCCAGCATTCTCACTTCCGCTTCGTCCACGGCTGCTTACGCTACCGCTTCACCCTAGTGCGGAACGCTCCCCTACCATCAAATCCACAACTTCGGCGCATCGCTTAGTCCCGTTCATTTTCGGCGCAGGGGCGCTCGACCAGTCAGCTGTTACGCACTGTTTAAAGGGTGGCTGCTTCTAAGCCAACCTCCTGGTTGTCTTCGCACCCCCACCTCCTTAATCACTGAGCGATGACTTGGGGGCCTTAGTTGGTGGTCTGGGCTGTTCCCCTCTCGACGATGGAGCTTATCCCCCACCGTCTCACTGCCGACTACCCCTGGCGTATTCGGAGTTTGGTTCGGCTTGGTACAGCTTTCGCTGCCCGCACCGATTCAGTAGCTCTACCCCACCAGGTACCCGTCGACGCTGCGCCTCAACGCATTTCGGGGAGAACCAGCTAGCTCTGGGTTCGATTGGCATTTCACCCCTAACCACAGCTCATCCGATGATTTTGCAACATCAACCGGTTCGGCCCTCCACTTGGCTTTACCCAAGCTTCAGCCTGGCCATGGTTAGATCACCCAGGTTCGGGTCTACAGCGTGCGACTCAACGCCCTCTTCAGACTCGGTTTCCCTCTGGCTCCGGCATTCCCGCCTTAACCTGCCGCACACTGTAACTCGCTGGCTCATTCTTCAACAGGCACGCGGTCACCCGTTCAATCGGGCTCCCACTGCTTGTAGGCACACGGTTTCATGCTCTCTTTCACTCCCCTCCCGGGGTTCTTTTCACCTTTCCCTCACGGTACTGGTTCACTATCGGTCACACAGGAGTATTTAGCCTTGCGAGATGGTTCTCGCGGATTCACACGGGATTTCCCCTGCCCCGTGTTACTCGGGATCCGGCCGGCGCCTTCCAGCTTTCGGCTACAGGACTTTCACCTTCTCTGGTGCAGCATTCCAGCTGCTTCGCCTAGCCTTCCAGCTACCTTGCTGGCCGTCCCACAACCCCGCCTAGCCGTAGCTAAGCGGTTTAGGCTCTTTCCCGTTCGCTCGCCGCTACTAAGGAAATCACGGTTGTTTTCTTTTCCTGCGGCTACTAAGATGTTTCAGTTCGCCGCGTTCGCCCCCTTAGCCTATGGATTCAGCTAAGGGTGACAAGGCTTACGCCTTGCCGGGTTGCCCCATTCGGGAACCTGCGGATCACCGCTTCCTTCCAGCTCCCCGCAGCGTTTCGTCGGTAGGCACGCCCTTCTTCGCCTCTGTGTGCCTAGGTATCCACCGTGCGCCCTTAGCTTACTTGACCGCATCCATTGGTGGTCTACCTGCTTGGCTCTCTTGCTATGCAGTTTTCAAGGTGCTTGCCGGCTCAGACCGGCTGTAAGCCTAGCTCCTAACTCTAAGCTCCCAGCCCGTCTGCTCCCCCGGCGTTGGGAATTGGTGGAGGTAAGCGGACTCGAACCGCTGACTTCTGCCGTGCAAAGGCAGCGCTCTACCAACTGAGCTATACCCCCAGCCCAGACCTGACCCCTGCCGTGGCAGCTGCTGCCTGCCCTCAGCAGGCAGTGGGCCATCCTGGACTCGAACCAGGGACCTCACCCTTATCAGGGGTGCGCTCTAACCACCTGAGCTAATAGCCCATCTCCTCTCTCCACCACCCCAGAACCGCAGTCAACCATCCCCGCAGCCCCGACCGACCTGGGATGACCTCTGGTCGTCCGCAGGAGGACTCCCAAGGTGGGTCTCCCTAAAAGGAGGTGATCCAGCCGCACCTTCCGGTACGGCTACCTTGTTACGACTTCACCCCAGTCACCGGCCCTGCCTTCGGCGGGTACTCCGACTTCGGGCATGGCCAGCTCCCATGGTGTGACGGGCGGTGTGTACAAGGCCCGGGAACGTATTCACCGCAGCATGCTGATCTGCGATTACTAGCGATTCCGCCTTCACGCAGGCGAGTTGCAGCCTGCGATCTGAACTGAGACGCGGTTTTTGGGATTGGCTCCCGCTCGCGCGTTCGCTGCCCTTTGTCCGCGCCATTGTAGCACGTGTGTAGCCCAGGGCATAAGGGGCATACGGACTTGACGTCGTCCCCACCTTCCTCCGGTTTGTCACCGGCAGTCTCCCTAGAGTGCCCAACTTAATGCTGGCAACTAAGGACGAGGGTTGCGCTCGTTGCGGGACTTAACCCAACATCTCACGACACGAGCTGACGACAGCCATGCACCACCTGTGTCCGCGTTCCCGAAGGCACCCCCACGTTTCCGCAGGGTTCGCGGCATGTCAAGCCCTGGTAAGGTTCTTCGGTTTGCATCGAATTAAACCACATGCTCCACCGCTTGTGCGGGCCCCCGTCAATTCCTTTGAGTTTCACACTTGCGTGCGTACTCCCCAGGCGGGACACTTAACGCGTTAGCTACGACACTGACCGGGTCGATACGGCCAACGTCTAGTGTCCATCGTTTACGGCTAGGACTACTGGGGTATCTAATCCCATTCGCTCCCCTAGCTTTCGTACCTCAGCGTCAGTTAGGGCCCAGTTGCGCGCTTTCGCCTCAGGTGTTCTTCCCGATATCTACGCATTTCACCGCTACACCGGGAATTCCCGCAACCCCTGCCCCACTCTAGCCAGTCAGTTTCCAAGGCCTCCCCACAGTTAAGCTGTGGTCTTTAACCTCAGACTTGACTAGCCGCCTACGTACCCTTTACGCCCAATGACTCCGGATAACGCTCGCCTCCTCTGTCTTACCGCGGCTGCTGGCACAGAGTTAGCCGAGGCTTATTCCTGGGGTACCGTCAGAGTTCGTCCCCCAGAAAAGAGGTTTACAACCCGAAGGCCTTCTTCCCTCACGCGGTATTGCTCCGTCAGGCTTTCGCCCATTGCGGAAAATTCCCCACTGCTGCCTCCCGTAGGAGTCTGGGCCGTGTCTCAGTCCCAGTGTGGCGGGCCATCCTCTCAGACCCGCTACGGATCGTCGCCTTGGTAGGCCATTACCCCACCAACTAGCTAATCCGACGCAGGCTCATCCCTAGGCGGATTGCTCCTTTCAGCTTGCGCCTGTATGGGGTATTAGCAGCCGTTTCCAGCTGTTATCCCCCTCCTAGGGGTAGATTCCTACGCGTTACTCACCCGTGCGCCACTGACACCCGAAGGTGTCCGTTCGACTTGCATGTGTTAGGCATACCGCCAGCGTTCATCCTGAGCCAGGATCAAACTCTTCGTGGCACTTAGAGTTTGATGGGAAAGCTTGACAGGGCTGCCTGCTGGAACAGGGCTCCTCCACTTGCTTTGCTGCTGGAAGCCTACTGTTCCCGGGATGGTTGACTGTATGAACTTGTCAAGGTTCTGGGGCGCTGGGGCTGGTGGCCTTGTCAGCGCTTCACTACCCTATCCCACACCACCCCTCAACGTCAAGTACCCCAAAGCGGGTTTTTTAGA
>NZ_JANSIV010000093.1:0-860 GCF_047502705.1 Synechococcus sp. H70.1 | reverse complement strand
GGAAGGACAGCCAACACCCAGCCAATAGCCCAGCAGGGCAAGAGCAGCCCATGCTGTGGTTGGGCGCTGCTGCTGTGGGGATCCTGCTGAAATTTGAGGGGATAGGTAGGGAGCGCGAACCCTCGCTAGGAAAGCACAGATAGTGGCGCCGTATCGAAGATTCAGGAAAAATTTGCCTTGGGGCCCCTACAGGTAGTGGCAAAGGGCGAGATTTCGGCTTTGATTAGGGAAGCACTGGGTAACCCGTGTGCAGTGAAGCAAGAACGCGCTTGGCTAACGGAGTGAGGTGTGAGGATGATGAAGCGTCGAGTTGCCTGGGGATGGGCACTGAGCCTGTTCCTTTCTCTGCCCCTGTTGGCTGTAGAAAGTCAGCTTGAGGAAGCTGTCGCCCAACGGTTGACCTCCGTAAAACCCCAAAGCCTCAGCCGCATCACCAATATCCGCCTAGTGCCCCACGGCAACCGCATGAAGCTGGAGATCACCACTGCAGGGGGCGCCCGTCCCCAGGTGTTCTTTACCCGACAGGGCCGGTCTTGGATTGGAGATATCACCAATGCCCAACTGGATGGCGGTCAAGGCCGCTATCGTCAGGAGTCTCCCTTGCCGGGAGTGCGCTTCATCGAAGCCAAGCAACTGGGCAGTGACAGCGTGCGGATAGAAATTGCCGGTGTTGCGGCAGCTCCCCAGGGCTTGCTGGCCCAGCGCAGCCCAACACAGCTGGTCTTCGAGTTTGAGGGCTTGCCCTCTGCTCCACCGGCTCCTGTAGCGGCAGCGCCCAGCCAAGTAGCGCCCAATCAACCGGCCTCCCCAACCCGACCTCAGCCTGTGGCCCCACCGCCGGCTCCTGCTTCCCCTCCAGC
>NZ_JANSIV010000092.1:0-5270 GCF_047502705.1 Synechococcus sp. H70.1 | reverse complement strand
CAACAGGAGGAGCGAAAACTCAGACAGGGCGTGGCTTAGGGTGTGAGGTGGGATATGTCGGAAAGTCTTGACCTGCAAGATGCAGTAGGCCGTTTCTTGAAAACAATTGGGCGCTACTCGTTGCTCACCCCCGAAGAGGAACTTCGCCTGGCCCACCAGGTGCAGCGGATGATGGCCCTCCTGCAACAGCGGCGGCAGCACGAGTCCCTGGAGGACTGGAGCCGACGGGTAGGGATCCCCTTAGAGGAGCTGCAGCAAATCCTGAGACAGGGGGAAGCAGCCAAAAAGCGCATGGTGGAGTGCAACCTGCGCCTGGTGGTATCGATTGCCAAGCGCTACCGCAACCGCGGCTTGCCGTTCCTGGATCTCATCCAAGAAGGCACCATCGGCCTCACGCGGGCTGTGGAAAAGTTTGATCCAACCCTGGGGTACAAGTTCTCCACCTACGCCACCTGGTGGATCCGGCAGAGCGTGAACCGGGGCATCCAAAACAAGGGACGCCTCATCCGGCTGCCCGCCCATATGTACGAGAAGGTCTCCCAAGTGAAGCGGCGCTACCGCGAGCTATCCGTTGAGCGGGGATCCCGGCCTGCTGCAGAAGAAGTTTTCGATTCGCTAGATATCAGCAACAACTACCGCGAGCTAATCACCCGCCACATGGCCGAGATCTGTTCTCTCAACGTGAGCGTGGGCGATGAGGACGGCACTGAGCTGCAGCACTTTATCCCCGACGAGGACAACGATCCGGTCGAGCATCTCAATCGGGTTGCTCATTGGGAGGAAGTCCGCGCTCTTGTGAAGCAACTGAGCGAACGCGAGCAGCAGGTAATCGTAGCCCGTTATGGCCTGGATGGATCAAAGGGGATGACGCTGCGGGAGATTGGGGAACACATTGGCCTTTCACGGGAGCGGGTGCGGCAAATTGAGCGGCGGGCCCTACGGAAATTGCGGCGGCTGCAGCAGGAATATGCTACCCCCAAGATGGGCAAACGGCTCGACCCCTCTAGCTAAGCCAGGGCCTGCGAGCGATAGAAGGGCCTTTTCACCACCTCGGCCAGCCGGCGCTGGCCCCGAATCTCAATCTCCAGCCGGGATCCCACCTCGGCCCAGGTTGAATCCACATACCCCAGGCCAATGCCGTAGCCCAGGGTAGGAGAATGGCTGCCGCTGGTTACCCGCCCGATCGGCTCAGGGGAGTTGGGAGCGTAGATGGCACAGCCGCTGCGGGGAATGGCTCGCTCCAACAGGCGAAACCCCACCAGCCGACGCGGGATCCCTTGCTCGCGTTGACGTTCGAGGGCCAGCTTGCCAATGTAGTCCCCTGGATTGTTCACCAGCCAGCCCAAGCCGGCTTCCAGGGGGGTGGTGCTCTCGTCCATGTCCTGGCCGTAGAGGCAAAAAGCAGCTTCTAGGCGCAGGGTATCGCGGCAGCCGAAGCCACAGGGCTGTACTCCTGCCTGCACCAGTTGCTCCCAGAGCCAGCAGCCCTCTGGGGGGCTAAGCAAGATCTCAAAGCCGTCTTCTCCGGTGTAGCCGGTGCGGGCCACAAAGACCCTTGCCCCTGAGGATCCCCCTTTTTGAGGAGCAAACTGTCCGTGTTGAAAGCGGCGCAAAGCCTTCAGGGATCCCGCCAAAAAAGGCTGAAGAACCTCTTCTGCTGCCGGCCCCTGCACCGCCAGCAACACTTGCGACTCAGTGTGATCCTGCAGTTCCAGTCCAGGGATCCCCTGCTGCTGCAGCCACTCCCTATCTTTGTGGCGGGTGGCCGCGTTGACGATCAGGCTCCAGTGCTCCAGCTCTCCTTCCGGTGGATGCCGGTAGAAGATGACATCGTCCACAATGCCCCCCAGCGGATTGAGCAAAACCGTGTAGCGAGCGGATCCTACTGGCAAAGCGGCCAGATCGCTGGGCACCAGCCGGCTAAGGTGGGATCCCAGCTCCGGCCCCCAGAGCTCGAACTTGCCCATGTGGGAGATGTCGAATACCCCCACCCGCTCCCGCACTGCCCGATGCTCGGCCACCACGCCCCGATACTGCAGGGGCATTTCCCAGCCAGCAAAGGAGACAAACCGCGCCCCCAGGGCTTGATGGAAGGGAAACAGGGGGGTGCGCTGCAGGGAAGTTGTGCCCATCAACGGATCTCTGAAGGTTAAGGACTAGGATAAACGCACCGTCGCCGATTCCCAGAGCTTGTCCAGGGTCTTCTGTCCCCGTTTTGGGAGGCAGCACCGTGAAGCCGTTGTCAGTTAGCCGACCCACCTACAGTTAATTGTCCCAACACATTGATGTCGAAGGTGAAGTTAATCGTCACCGAGTTGCCCTCGTAGGCCTCAGGCAGGGGCAAAAACGGAGCTGCTCTCTGGATGGCTGTCAGTGCCGCGTCGTCGGTTTGCTGGCTGCCGGAAGTGCGGGCCAGGCGGATGCTCTGCAGCTCTCCCCCCCGCCCCACCGTGAAGATCACCACCGTGCGGCGGGAAGTGCCAGTCTGCCCTGGGATCCAATTTTGTTCCACCTTGCGCTGCAAAGCCGCCAGCCAAGGGCCCCAGTCCACATTGGCCCGCGCCGCCACATTGGGGGGGTTGGGAGCCGACTGGGTGGGGTTGGCCAAGCCGCTGGCTCCCTGGCCCTGGATCCCGGCCCCTTCACTGGCAGCAGAAGCGCTCAGGGGCGGCCCCAACTGGGAAGCATCGGAGGGCCGCTCGGCGAGGAGAACCTCCGGTTGGGGAGCCGGCGCAGCCGGCTGCAGTTGGCTGAGATCTGAGGCCCGCTCGCTAGGCCGCATAGCTAGAGGCTCGGCAGTGGGGGGAGGCGTAGGAGCTGGCGGAGCAGGGGAAGCAGCCGCCACAGGCGGCGGGGTCTGGGTGGGAGTGGATCTGGGGGCTGGGGTGGGCGGAGGTGGGGCTGCAGTTGGCGTTGCCGCAGGCCGAGGAGGAGCCGGAGGCGCAGTTGGCGTAGGGGGTGGAGTAGGTCTAGGAGTGGCCAGGGCAACTTCCGCCGGGGCAGGGGGTGGCACAGGGGCAGGCGGCTGCGGCCGTGGCGGCTGGGGTTGGGGCGGAGGCGGTGGGGGAGCTTTCTGTTGGGGGGCAGCCTGGGATTGGGGTGGGCTGCCCTGGGAAGGGGGTGCTTCTACCCGCTTGCCCCCATCGCGGGAATCCACTTCTGAAACCAGCTCTGCTTCTTCCGGCGGCTCGAGATCTTCTGGCTCCAGCAAGATAAACTCAATGGCTTCCTGTTCCTGCTGGCGAAGCGGCCAAAGCCGACTCCAGGAGAGCAAGGCCAGCAGCGCCAGCCCATGCAGTAGCAAGGACAGCGCCACCATCCAAAAAAAATGGCGCGCTTCCTCCTCACGGCGGCGCTGCTCAACCCAGATGCTGCTCATGGCCAAGATTGACCCACCCAGCGAGTTCTCTTGCTGCAAACTCAGCCAAAGGGATCTGCCCCACTGACGCGAGCAGACTACATGCTAGGTTATAGCATCCGAGCGGTTGGGCTTCCTGCGCAAAGGCGTACCTTCGGCTGGGGAAGGGATCCCAGCTTGCAGCAGTTCTGAAATTCGTGCCATACCCCCGCACTCATCCTGTTCGCTAACTTGGATAAAGAGCAGGGATCCTGAGCGGGGGGGCGGTGCCGTTTTCGGCCAGGCCAGGCTGCTTTCTACTTTGCTTTTAGGAGAACTCATGGAACCCATCCGCTTTCATCTGGCCTTTCCCGTTGCCGATATTGCCTTGGCCAAGACCTACTACGGCGAGGGCTTGGGTTGCCAAATTGGTCGGGAAACCCCTGTTTCAGTTATTTTGAACCTCTATGGCCATCAACTGGTGGCCCACCTCACCCAGGAAGAGCTGACGCCGCAGCGGGGTATCTACCCCCGCCACTTTGGCCTGATCTTCCCTACCCAAGCAGATTGGCAGGCGCTGGCGGAGCGGGCCCAGGCACGGGAATTGCTCTTCTATCAGGAGCCGCGCTGGCGCTTTGTCGGCACCCCGCTGGAGCACGGCACGTTCTTTTTGCAGGATCCCTTCTACAACCTGCTGGAGTTTAAGTACTACCGCTACCCTGCCGCCATTTTTGGGGAGCGGGAATGGGCCCTGGTCGGGGATACTGCTTCCTACGGCGCAGGCCAACAGTTGCCGAACCCCTCTCCCAGGAGCGCGTAGCAAACGGGAGGAACACCTTGGCCACTCAACCCCCTCGTTCTGGCCCTAGGCGCGGCCCCATCTGGCAGATGGATTTCAACGCCGTCCCGCTGCGGGATGCCCAGGAGCGGCGGGTTTGGGAGCTGCTGGTGTGCGATCCCACGGGTCAGTTTCGCCAGGCCAAGTACTGCAGCAACCAAGAGGTCAATAGCACCTGGGTGGCCCAACAGCTGCGCAGCTATTTGGAAATGGCCCCCCAGCCCCCTTCGGCCATTCGCGTCTTCCGCGCCCGCATGAGCTCCATTTTGCAACGGGCCTGTAATGCCGTTGGGATCCCGATGCTGCCCAGCCGCCGGGTCTATGCCCTCAGGGCCTGGATGCGGGAACGGGCAGAGCAGGTTTACCCTCAGGAAACCCAATTTACCTATAGCCCCGAGCCGCCATTGGAGCCGGATCCGCCGGATCCCATTCCCCTGCCGGACAAGTTGCAGGGAGAGCGCTGGGCGTTCGTTACCCTGCGGGCCAGGGATCTGCGGGATGCCGAGACCTGGCCAATGGAATTTGGTGAGCTGTTCCCGCTAAACTGGGAAACCTTGGCGCCCGACACCATCATTCCTGGCTTGGTGATTGCCTCGCGGCGGGCGCTGCCCATAGCAGCTTGGCTAAGCGGTATGGAGCCTGCCTACTTGACGGTGGCGGAGGGGCGGCTGCTGTTCGAGGCTGGCCTCAGCGATTGCTACCTGTTTGCGCAACTAAAAGATGAAAAGCTGCAAGCGGAGGCAGAAGGCTTTGCCCAACGCCAACGCCAAGCCCAAGGGATCCACTTCCTCGCCATCCAAAGCGATTTCCGGGCCCAGTCCTTCGCCGGCTTTTGGCTAATGCAGCATCCTTTTTAAAACCGTTGTCGGCCCCTTACGTAGCTGTGTTCGTAAAGCAACACAAAAACGGTAGCAGCAGCTCTGCGAGCGCCTCGCCAAATCCCGCAAAGGCCGATTCTTTCGTTGACCCGCTCGATGCCTTGCCCCACAAGGCTTTCAGGCCTCTTGCCCCCCCTCTTCCAGGCCCTTTTTTGCCGTCTTCGACCGACCCCCTCGCAAATGGGTCTTGCATTCCTTGCCCCGCTTGGGTTTAATA
>NZ_JANSIV010000091.1:0-871 GCF_047502705.1 Synechococcus sp. H70.1 | reverse complement strand
CTGTCAGCTCCGCTTTGGCCGCTGGGATCTCTACATGGAAATGCAGCGCTACTTTGGCCCCAGTTCTTTCGATTACCTGGCTATTATTCAACCTCGTACTTATGCCCCCCTCTTTTCTCTTGGGTACTGGCAGTCTTTGTTTTCCTTTTCCGAGGCTTTGGGGGATGGGATATGGGCCATTTCCCTCAGTCAACTGTTTGTTCCCCTCACCCTGGGATCCCTAGTTGTTACAGGCTTGCTGGATGGGTGGAGTGTCCTGGCCGGCAAGAGCCGGCGCTGGCAGGAGCGGCTGGGGCTCCATTTGGCTGCCTGGATTATGTTCTCCATTTCCGTGGCTGGCATGAGTGCCGTGGCCCAGAGAAGTATGATCCGCTACTGTCTGCCGATTCACACCCTGCAGGTGCTGGCCTGGTTGCATGGGATCAGATACACCGATTTCAGCTTCATTCCCCAACAGGTGCGTTTCTATCTTGGCAGTGTCCTGAGGCTGGGCTACTGGATCTTGGCTTTAGTCTTCTTTGCCCTAAACCAAATCCTCACCTGGCGCTACGTCCAGCATCTTTGGGTGGCTTGATCGAACCTTGGTGGTGAAGCTGATGAGTTTGCGCCCTGGCCCTCTGCTGCAGCAGATTCGCAAATGTTTAGTTGGCTTTTCTACTCGGATTTTTTTGCTGGGCTTAGCGCTGACTATCCTGCAAGTGTTGGCGATATACCTCTGGACAAAACGCGGCAGCTATGCTTCTGCTTTTATAGCCCTGAGCCAGCGCGATAGCTATTGGTACCTGAGCATTGTGGAGCGGGGGTATCAGTTTGTGGGCTTTGACAAGATTGCCTACGAGCAGAGCAATGCAGCTTTCTTTCCCGGCTATCC
>NZ_JANSIV010000090.1:26094-30175 GCF_047502705.1 Synechococcus sp. H70.1 | reverse complement strand
TCCTCGGCGAGAGACTCCAGGGCGTACCCGTAATCGGGCTTCTCGGAGTCGTTATAGCCGCGCAGATCAGGGGCCACGACGCGAAACCGCTGCGCCAACACCGGGATCTGGTGCCGCCAGGAATACCAAAACTCTGGGAAACCATGCAGCAGGATTGCCAGCTCCCCTTCCCCCTGGGTGACATAGTGCAGTTGAATGCCATTGGTCAGGGCATAGCCGTGCTGCCAGCTTCCTATCTTGGCAGCCACCTCAGCAGGAAGGCGTTGGATCCCTGCTTCTGTCATGTCGTCTGCTCTCAGGCCAAACCCATGATTTGGTATCCACTCATACTAACCTTTGTCGCTCTCCTGCTAGTGGGGAGTTCTTCGGAGGCGTCTGCAAAAGGCATCTTGGGAGAGAAGCGGCGGCTACAAAGGTCAGATGAGAACTAACACAACATCCCCCCAAAAGATCGCCATTCTAGGAGCGGGGGCCTGGGGAAGCACACTGGCTTTGCTAGCCCAGGCCCAGGGACACGGGGTGCAGGTTTGGGATCGGCGCCATGGCTGGAACCTCAAAGAGGTGCTCCAGGGATCCAACATTATTATTTCGGCCGTCTCCATGGCCGGAGTGCGTCCCGTGGCCGAGGCGGTGCGTCAGGTGGGGATCCCCCCCCAAGCCATTTTGGTCTCGGCCACCAAGGGGCTAGATCCCCTGCAGCTTTTGACGCCAGCCCAGATCTGGGCAGCCACCTTCCCCACTCAGCCGTTGGTGGTGCTCTCCGGGCCAAACCTGGCAGCTGAGATCCGCCAGGGTTTGCCGGCAGCCGCAGTGGTGGCCAGCCGCACTCCCGAGGCAGCGGTACAGGTGCAGCATGCCCTTGCCTGCGAGCGCTTTCGCCTCTACACCAGCAGCGATCCTCTGGGAGTGGAGCTAGGGGGCATCCTCAAGAACGTCATTGCCATTGCCGTGGGGGTGTGTGATGCGCTGCAACTGGGCACCAATGCTCGCTCTGCCCTGGTCACCCGCGGCTTGGCTGAAATGATCCGGGTGGGAGCCTGCTTGGGGGCCCGGCCTGAGACCTTCAACGGCCTCTCAGGATTGGGGGATCTGCTGGCCACCTGTCACAGTCCCTTGAGCCGCAACTACCGCGTAGGCTACGGCTTGGGTCAAGGCAAGCCTTTGTCCCAGGTTCTGGCGGAAATCGAGGGCACTGCCGAAGGGGTTTACACCGCTCCCGTCGTGGTCAAGATTGCCGCCCAGCACAACATCCGGGTGCCTATCACGCAGGAGGTGCATCTGTTGTTGCAAGGGCAGACCACCCCCCCTGCTGCCCTAGCTAGGCTGATGGAGCGACAGCTTACCTCAGAATAAGACCCTCACCCCCCGCTTCTCTCCCTGAGGTAGGCGGATGAGGAAAGGGGTTCTGCACCGTCTCAGGATTTTTGCAGAGGGCTGGGGTACCAAAATGAGCCATTTGGCGGAGTTTTTTTTGTAGCTTCCCCGTTCGTTCCTGCCTCAACTTGGCTCTCGTTTGCAAAGCCCCATGTCCAAACGCATCTTGGTGATTGAAGACGAACCCGCTATCCGCACCTATTTGCAGAAGGTGCTGCAGCGAGCTGGGTACGACACTGTTGCGGCTAGCAACGGGGAGGAAGGATTACAGCTGGTGCGCGCCCTCCTGCCCGACTTGGTCCTGTGCGATGTAGTCATGCCCAAGCTCAATGGCTATGCAGTGCTAGAAGCCGTGCGATGGGATCAAGCCACAGCCCACATTCCCTTCGTCTTTCTCTCCTCCAAAACTTCCCGGGAAGCTACGGAACAGGGGCGACAACTGGGTTCCAACGCCTACCTCACCAAGCCCATTGATCAAAGCCGGCTGCTGAGGACCATTGCTGCCCACCTAACCTCTAGGGGTTGCCCCTAGGAGTTTCAATCCCAGCCCTTCCCCCTGCGGCAGAGCACGGCTCGACAGGTCAAGAGGCTGGAGCACGGCCAATCGATAAAAAATTCTGGAGTAGCCGCGCCGCGAGGTCGGGGCGGGATCCCCAGTGGAGGTGCAGGTAGGAAGCATGTAGGCGCTCAGTGGCCCAGCCTTCCTGCTGGGGCGGGGATCCCCAGCTGTAGACGGGGTTTGGGCAGGCAGGGCTGCTGCGGGAGCGGTGAAACTCGTGTCCTCGCAGGCAATCCCCGGCCGCTGCCAGGAGGGTGGAGCGTAGAACGGTGGCCTCGCGATAGCCCAGACACAGCCGCTCCCCCATGTCCACGGTGATGGGCAGCAGGCCGGCCATGGGGTAGGTCTTTCCGTCCCAATCAGTGAGGGACTGTCCCAATACCATCAAGCCGCCGCATTCGGCATAGAGGGGGGGATGGGCGGGTGGCGGAGTTTGCTGGGCTATTTTTTCAGAGAGGGCGGCGGCAAACAGTTCTGGGAACCCGCCCCCCAAGAGCAGGCCATCGCAGGGATCCGGTGGCCACAGCCCGACTTCCAGGGGGGAGTACTCCAGGAGCTCCGCCCCCCAAGCCCGTAGGAGATCTAGGTTGTCGGCATAGTAGAAGTTAAAGGCGGCATCGCGGGCCACTGCCACCCGCACTGGCGTTGCCAGGGGATGAACCCCTGGCCAGAGCTCCCCCACTGCTGGCGGCAGGGAGCGGATTAGGGGCAGAAGCTGATCCCAATCTAGGTGGTGCTCTGCCAGCTCAGCCCAGGCCTCCTGCCAGCGGGGAAAGTCAGCCAGTTCCAAGACAGGCACCAGCCCTAGGTAGCGGCTGGGCAGGCGCAAGTCCTCGCGGCGAGGAAATTGCCCCAAAACCGGGATCCCCACGGCTGCCGCTGCCTGCTGTAACACCTGGCCATGGCCCTCTGAAGCCACCCGGTTGAAGATGACGCCGGCAATAGCCAGGCGGGGATCAAAGCGGCTCAGGCCGTAGAGCAAGGCGGCCACTGTCGTTCCCATGCCACTGCCGTCGATGACCAGCACCACTGGGATCCCCAGCAGGCGGGCCACATGGGCGCTACTGGCCCAGGAAGATCCAGGCCCTTGCCCATCGAAGAGACCCATCACGCCTTCTACAATCGCCCCATCTTTGTCCTGACAGTGGTAGCGAAAGCAGCGCTGCACAAAGCTCTCGTCGGTTAAAAAGGGATCCAGATTGCGAGAGGGGATCCCGGCCACTGCCGTGTGGAAGAGAGGATCGATGTAATCCGGCCCCACCTTAAAGGGCTGGATGCGCAGGCCCCGCCGCCGGAGTGCGGCCAGCAGAGCTAACGTGACGGTGGTCTTGCCGCTGCCGCTTGCCGCTGCTGCCAGCAGAATTGCCATCTGTCCAAGGGCTAGAACTCGATACCCCTTTGCGCCTTGATCCCTTGGTCGCGAAAGGGATGTTTGACCAAGGCCATTTCCGTTACTAGATCAGCCCGCTCAATTAGCCCTGCCGGCGCCCCTCGCCCAGTTAGGATCACGTGCACCCTTTCTGGTTTTTCGGCTAGGCCAGCCAACACCTGCTCCAGCGAGAGATACCCCAGCTGGAGGGCAACGTTGATTTCATCCAAAAGCACCAAGTGGTACTCGCCACTACCCAATAGCTCCCGCCCCTTTTCCCAGGCAGCCTGGGCGCAGGCAATGTCCCGCTCGCGATCCTGGGTTTCCCAGGTAAAGCCTTCCCCCATGGCATAAAAGGCAATCTTCCCTAAGTTCAGCTCGGGATGGGCAGCTAACTTGCGCAACAATTTGGCTTCACCTGGATCCCAGGCTCCTTTGATGAACTGCACCACCCCCACTGACAAGCCCTGGCCGAGGGCCCGAAAGACCGTACCAAAAGCCGCTGTGCTTTTGCCCTTGCCCTGACCTGTGTAGACAATAACTAAGCCTTTGTTGTCACGCATACCTGCCAGGCGCTGGCGCTGGATTTGCTGGCGGCGCTGCATCCTTTGCCGGTGTTGCCAGTTTCGCTCGGCCTCTCGTTCAGGGGTCGAGGGCGATGGGGAGGGGTGGGTCATGGTTACCGAGGGGGAACTTGCAGAAGCACTCCCGCAGGCCGAACCCTTCGCCCGGCCCACTGCCTCTCATCCTAATCCGGCTTCCAGCTTTTCGAATCTTCG
>NZ_JANSIV010000090.1:0-25994 GCF_047502705.1 Synechococcus sp. H70.1 | reverse complement strand
GTGGCCGTCGCTGCAGAGCGGCAGGCGCTTACCTGGTGCGGGTTTTGGGGGTGCTCTTTGGGCCTGGCTGCTGTCCACTGACTGGTGGCAAAAGCTGTTTGGCAAGCGGCTGATGCAAACCCTAGGAGGGGGGTGGGGGTATATTAGTTAGGGCTGGGCATTGCTTTGCTGCAGGGGGTGGGATTTCCTGCCTTCTGCGCCAGTGCCCCACCCAGAGGCAGGTTCTGCTGGCCTGCCTAGGTTTTCTGTTTTACTGCTTTCGAAGGAAAGGAGAGGTTCCTTGTCCAAGTCATTTCTGTTTTCCTCGGAGTCAGTGACGGAGGGGCACCCCGACAAAATCTGTGATCAGATCTCTGATGCCATTGTGGATGCCCTCTTGACGGCAGATCCCTCCAGCCGAGTGGCAGCAGAGGTAGTGGTGAGTACGGGCATGGTGATCCTCACCGGGGAAATCACCTCGCAAGCGCATGTCAATTTCACGCGCTTGGTGCGGGACAAACTGGCCGAAATTGGCTATACCGACGCCAGGAATGGCTTTTCCGCTGACAGCTGCGCGGTGCTGGTAGCTTTTGATGAGCAATCTCCCGATATTGCCCAAGGGGTGAACAGGGCCTTGGAAAGTCGCACCGCCTGCGAGGATGAATTCGACCTGCTTGGCGCCGGCGATCAAGGCTTGATGTTTGGTTTTGCCTGTGACGAGACCCCTGAGCTAATGCCACTGCCCATCAGCTTGGCCCACCGCCTCAGCCGCCAGTTGGCTATAGTTCGCAAGAACGGCACCCTGCCCTATCTGCGCCCTGACGGCAAGACGCAGGTAACGGTGGCCTATGAGGGGGGACGTCCAGTGGGCATCCACACCTTGCTCATCTCCACCCAGCACACGCCAACCATCGGCTCCATTACAGAAGAGGCGGCAGTGCAAGAGCGCATCCGTGCCGACCTCTGGGAGGCAGTAGTGAAGCCTGTGTTTGCTGAGCTGCCCATCAAACCCAATAGCAATACCCGCTTCCTCACCAACCCCACTGGCAAGTTTGTCATCGGCGGCCCGCAGGGGGATGCCGGCCTGACTGGGCGCAAGATTATCGTCGATACCTATGGGGGCTATGCCCGCCATGGCGGTGGCGCTTTCTCTGGCAAGGATCCCACCAAAGTGGATCGCAGCGCTGCCTATGCCGCCCGCTATGTGGCCAAGAATATCGTGGCTGCCGGCCTAGCCCAAAAATGCGAGGTGCAGGTCAGCTACGCCATTGGGGTGGCTCGGCCCATCAACCTGTTGGTGGAAACCTTTGGCACAGGGCGCATTCCTGACGAGGATCTGCTGCGGCTGGTCCAGCGCCACTTTGACCTGCGGCCAGCGGCCATTCTAGCTCACTTTCAACTGCAGGAGCTGCCCCGCCAGCGGGGGGGACGCTTCTATCAAAATGTGGCAGTTTACGGTCACTTCGGCCAAACCCATCTGGATCTGCCTTGGGAGCGCACCGACAAAGCTGCCCTACTGCGGGAGGAGGCTCTCTCCAGCTCAAGGTTTGTCCTGTCCTGAGCAAGAGGAGCAGGGTTCTTCTAGGGAGGCTGGGGTAGGAGTGGGAGAGTCGACAGGCTAGAGCTCAAAAGTCAGCAAGATCTCTGGCTCACAGGCAGGGGAGGAAAGTTGCAGCCGCTGGAGCAGGTAGCGGAGTTTGGGAGGAAGGTCCTGCAGCTCCGCCAACAACAGGTCAAGGGAAATAGCCGCTTCCTCTGCAAAGCGGGATCCCTTGCCAGCTGGAGTTGGAAGAGGTGAGGGAGGTGGCGCAAGGCAGCTGGTGGCCGTTGCCAGTAAGGAGCGGATCAGCTCCTCTTGTTCTCGCCACAGAGAGCGGCTCATTTCCGGAGGAAAGGTGAGGTAGGGAGCGCCGCGGCGCTGCCAGAGGCGGAGGATTTGTTCTACAGAGGTGGCCTTGTAGCGGCCCCGGTAGAGGGCTTCCAGCAAAGCGGCTGGGATCCAAGGGCCTGGGAACTGCTTGCTCCAGCGCTCCACCCACCTTTGGCTAGTTTGCCCCTCCAGCTCAAATCCATAGCGCTCCAAAAAGGTGGCGGAATCCATCGGCCCCTCCTAGCGCTAGGCAACTCCACCCAAAGCTAGCTCAGACCTAGCTAGGCAAAGGCTCCTCCCCAGCTGCCGCGGACCAGCCAACTGGCCCCAATCCTGCTGCTAGGCACAAGCTATAGCCTTCGCCGCCTTCAACACCAGCAAGTCTAAGGTGCCGGTGTTCTCTTCGCCGCGCCCATTAAACGTGGAGCGCACCAGCCACAGCCCCTGGCGCGCACGGCAGCAGAGGTTGAGCAGAGTGCGAGCTAGGATTTGCTGACGCGCCTCTCGATCCTGAGCCGTATCGAAAACTCCCCCCTCCCATTCCGGTGTCAGCACACGGCTGTTGTAGAGCCCGCGCCAGAGAGAGCGGGACCAGCGGGGGTTGGTGATGTCAAACCAAAACTGGTAATCAGCCTCCAAGCCGCGTTGGATGTAGGCCGCTGGCGTGGCCACCACCAGGTAGCGGGAGTAGTCGGGCTCAAAGCGACTGTTGCTGGGGCTTTGTCCCGAGCGAATCATGGCTAAAAAGGCAGGATCCTCTTCTGTAGGAAAGGCGCGGCGAAATCGCTGGGCTGCATCCGTCAGCAGCTGCAGTAGCTCTTGATCCTGAGGGGAAGCAGTGGTTAGGTGCTCGGCAAAAAAGCGCTGGAAGAAAGCGGCCAAGGAAGGCCCAGGCCGGTAGCTGCGCAGCCAGTCCAACAGCCTCTGGTAGCGCTCCAGGTTGGCAAAGCCCACCCGCTCTGGCTGGCGCACGGCAGTTCTAGGCCGCAGGGAACGTCCCACCGGATCTAGGGTATCTTCGGCCAACAGCGCTGCTCGAATGGGATCTAGGTCCAACACACTGCTAAGCAACAGCCGCCAGGCTGGCAAGGTGGGAAAGGCTCCCCACTGGGGATGGGCCACCTCTGCGGCCGTCAGGAGCGCCCGCACCAGGGGGTAGCGGATGAGAGCTGGGAAGGGGGCAATTGGCAAGATGGGGGCCTCCGGCAACTGCTCCTGGAGGCTTAGGCTGACCCCGGCATCCATGCAAGGCAGGAGGACAGCAAGGCGAAAGGCAGGAATTCCTGCATCCAGCAGTTGCCGGATTTGGGCAACCATGGCCTCTAGGGCTGCAAAGGGGGTTTCTCCCTCCAGCACCTCCACCCTCGGCAGCTTCCCTAGCGCTGGTTCTGGGAGGGGGGAGGAGAACTGGGGAGCCACAGCTCGCGCTATCTGCAGCCCCAAGCGGACCAGGCCGGCTGAACCGCAATAGCTCCCTTCTGTAAACCGAACCTGGGTGTTTTCCAGGAGGAAGCAGGCCACTGTTTCCGGGATCGCCGTCAAGGAGATCCCGCCGCCGAGAGTGTAGCTGAAGAATTGGCTCTGCAGGTGGGCTTGCCCCTGGCGATAGAACTCCAGTGCCACGCCGCAGCTGTCTTCTGCCTGATCCACGATTAGGTGATCCCACTCCTGCCAAAACTCCGCCAAGGGCAGGATGTGCTCCTGAAAGAGGCGGAGTTGCAGGCCAAAATCCAGGGATCCCAACTGCAGCCCTGCCTGCCATAGTTGCTCCACGCAGCAGCTTAGTGCTCCCAGGGCTTCTGCCCGTGCCGGATCCCTGTCTTCGGGCCAGGCCGCTGCTAGCCGGGATCCCACCGCTTCTGCTGTTAGGCCGGAAGCGCCGGCAATGTAGGCGGCGCTGCTAATTTGATCCCAAATCTGGAACTCGTCCAGCCCAAGATTGGCGAAGACCTCCCCATGCCGTGGGCACAAAGCACAGACTCGCCCACAGAGAAACTGGGTGAGATCCTTCGCTAGAGGCACGGGCTCAAACGAGCGCGGCAACTGGGGGACACGCGCACACACCTGCGGCCAGTACTCCGCCAAAGCCCGCCCCACCCGCTGCAAAAACGTCTCAATCCGCCACGGGCCCACCAAACCTGAGCTGAGGGCCTGGAGGCGCCGCAACACCTCTGCTCCCTGCCGCCGGCTGCGCACCAGAAACAAGATCCGCGCCGGATTGGCTCCGGCCTGCAGCAAATGCCAGTAGCGATCTACACAAGCCTGGGTCAGCCCGCTGCGCGCCCACCCCATCACACTCTGAAACTCTCTGTCTCCCCGAGCGGCTTTCCCAGTTGCTGAACCCATTTGTTAGCAAAACCTAGACAAACAACCCGTCACCTCACTATGATGTACTACTGTTGTCAATTGAATCCGCCCGCAGCAACAACGGTTCTCGGCAACTTAGCGTGCTGCTAAGCCAGATACTGCCTCTTTGCAGGTAAGTCTGAGCAGCCCCCAAAAGCAGTTTGGCGTCAAAGGGAATTAGGCAAAAAGCGCAGCGCCATTGGCGCTGGGAGACCTTAGGGGATACGACAACTCCCTCTCCATTGCTTTTTCGCCTGGGCAGGTTTCTGCCAGGGCGCCTACTGCCTGGACTTGGGTTAGGGAGCCAGTTGCAAGCTGTTAAAGCAACAGAGCAAGCCGCGCAGGCTTGAGAGGAGGTTTCTGTGGCGCTTGGCATCCTGGGAAGAAAAGTTGGCATGACCCAGATCTTCTCGCCGGAAGGGTTGGCCATTCCGGTGACCGTCGTGCAGGCTGGGCCTTGCACGGTAACCCAGATTAAAACCCAAGCCACGGATGGCTACAATGCCGTGCAGTTGGGCTACTGGCCCACCACTGAGAAGCACCTTACGCGAGCTCAGCGCGGCCACTTGAAAAAGGCAGGGGTGACGGAGCTGCTGCGTTACCTGCGCGAGTTCCGGGTTGACCAGCCAGAAGCCTACCAATTGGGGCAGAAGATTACCGTCGAGATCTTCTCTCCCGGCCAGTTGCTGGACGTGGCGGGTACCTCTATTGGACGGGGGTTTGCCGGCTACCAAAAGCGGCACCACTTTGGTCGGGGTCCCATGTCCCACGGCTCCAAGAACCACCGCCGACCTGGTTCCATTGGCGCCGGCACAAGGCCTGGCCGCGTGTTCCCAGGACTGCGCATGGCTGGTCGGATGGGCGGTTGCCGCGTCACGATTCGCAGGCTGGAGTTGGTGAAGGTGGATCCGGAGCGGAATCTGTTGGTGATCAAAGGCTCGGTCCCCGGCGTGGAGGGAGGGCTCCTGGAGATTACCCCTGCCAAACAGGTGGGCAGTAAACGCTAGAGGAGGGATCCCTGGCAAACCGGCATCGGCAAAGACGAGGGAACCATGGCAAGTTGTGTGGTGAAAAATTGGCAAGGGGAAACAGTGGGCAGCGCGGAGCTAAGCCTCAAGGTGGCCCGCCCCGAGACGGCTGTCCACGTTCTCTATCTGGCTCTGCGCCGTCAGATGACCAACGCTCGCCAGGGCAATGCCCACACCAAGACGCGGGCTGAAGTGCGCGGTGGCGGTCGCAAGCCCTGGAGGCAAAAGGGCACTGGGCGGGCTCGCGCTGGTTCTATTCGCTCTCCTCTTTGGCGTAAGGGGGGGGTGGTCTTCGGCCCCCGCAAGCGGGAGTACAACCTGGCCATGAACCGCAAAGAGCGGCGGCTAGCGCTACGTACTGCTCTGCAAAGCCGAGCGGAGGACCTGATTGTAGTGGAAGATTTCCAGGACCAGCTCAACCCGCCCAAGACCCGCGTGATGGCCCAAGCCCTGCTGCGCTGGGGAGTGAGAGAGGATCAGTCGGCTCTGCTGATTGTTGCCGAGCGCTCGGAAGTGGTGGAGCGAGCTGTGCGCAACATCGCCCGTGTCAAGCTGATTGGCCTGGATCAGCTCAATGTCTTTGATCTGCTCAATGTCGATTGGGTGCTGATGACAACCTCTGCCCTCGAGAAGCTCAAGGCCCGCTGGGGAGCTCCAGCCCAAGCTGAACTCAGCGAGGAACAAGCTCAGGTTCTGGATCGAGAAAACGGGCAGGTCGAGCCAGGAGCAGCTTCTAGCAACGAGCAAGCTCCCCAGGCTGTGCACCCAACTCCCCCAGCCGCAGAGCCCCTTGCCCCAGCCGTAGAGGAAGCCGAAGCAGTGGCAGCAGAGGAGGAGGACAATGACGGAGAGCAAGCGAATTCTGGCTGATGTTCTGTTACGCCCTGTCATCACCGAAAAGACAACGGCTTTGATGGAGCAGCGCAAATACGTCTTTGAAGTCATGCCCAACGCCACCAAACCGCTCATCCGGGCTGCCGTTGAGGAAATGTTTGGAGTACGGGTGACTTCTGTCAACACCCTGAAGCTGCCCCGTAAGCAGCGGCGGGTAGGTCGTTTTGTCGGCTACCGCAGCCGTCCCAAGCGAGCGGTGGTAACCTTGGCCGAAGGCGATTCCATTGTCCTCTTCCCTGAAACCTAAGACTACTGGTCAAGCCATGGGTATTCGCACGTTCCGACCCTACACCCCCAGCGCCCGCCACATGACAGTCTCCAACTTTGAGGAGCTGTCGCGGGACGAAAATGGCAAGCGACCCCGACCGGAGAAGTCGCTGCTGCAGTTTATCCACCGCAAGAAGGGCCGCAACAACCGTGGCGTCATCACCTGCCGCCACCGGGGAGGTGGCCACAAGCGGCTCTACCGCATCATTGACTTCCGCCGCGACAAGCGGGGGATCCCGGCCACGGTCAAGACCATTGAGTACGACCCCAACCGCAGCGCCCGCATCTGCTTGGTGGAGTACGCCGATGGCGAGAAGCGCTACATCCTTGCCCCTCGCAACATTCAGGTGGGAGCCACGATCATGGCCGGGCCTGACGCTCCCTTTGAGGTGGGCAACGCCATGCCGCTGGAGCGGATCCCCCTAGGGACGATAGTTCACAACGTCGAGCTCTACCCCGGTCGCGGCGGACAAATTGTTCGCGCTGCCGGAGCCGGCGCCCAAGTGGTGGCCAAAGAGGGCAAGTACGTCTCCCTAAAGCTGCCCTCGGGTGAGGTTCGCATGATCCGAGGGGAGTGCTACGCCACCATTGGCCAAGTGGGCAATGTGGACCACAACAACATTAGCCTTGGCAAAGCGGGGCGCAGCCGCTGGCTGGGTCGACGCCCCCACGTGCGGGGCTCGGCAATGAACCCTGTCGATCACCCCCACGGCGGTGGGGAAGGCAAAGCTCCCATTGGTCGCAGCACCCCTGTTACCCCCTGGGGTAAGCCCACCTTGGGGTACAAAACCCGCAAACGCAACAAACCCAGCAACAAGTTTATCGTGCGCGGTCGCCGTCGGGGTGGCCAGCGGGACAAGGGCGGGATGGCCCCGCAATAGGTTTGGCCTCTGCCGCTTACTCTAGCCTAAACCCAGTTGCCAGAGGGGTGAATTTCTATGGGACGTTCTCTGAAAAAAGGTCCGTTTGTAGATGCCAAGCTGCTTCGCAAAATCGAGAAGCTCAACGAGCGCAATCAAAAGCAAATGATCAAGACCTGGTCGCGGGCCAGCACCATCCTACCTGTGATGATTGGTCACACTATTGCTGTCTACAACGGCAAGCAGCACGTGCCCATCTACATCACTGACCAGATGGTGGGTCACAAGCTGGGGGAGTTTGTCCCTACCCGAACCTTCCGCGGCCACGCTGGCAGCGACAAGAAAGCTGCCCGCTCTTGAGTCCAGCAACAAAATAGCAGCAAGAAAGGAGAGCGCCATGGCCGATCCCTCCCCTGAAGTTAAAGCGGTAGCCCGTTACATTCGCATGTCTCCCTACAAGGTGCGGCGCGTTCTCAACCAGATTCGAGGACGCACCTATGCCGATGCCTTGATTCTGCTGGAGTTCATGCCCTACGCCGCCTGCGAGCCGGTGCGCAAGGTGCTGCGCTCAGCGGTGGCCAATGCCGAACACAACAACGGCTTGGATCCCCGCAATCTTGTCATCAGCAAAGCCTACGCTGACCAAGGACCGACCCTGAAGCGGTTTCGCCCCCGCGCCCAAGGTCGGGCCTACCCGATTCGCAAGCGCACCTGCCACATCACCATTGCTGTCCGGCCTCTGGAAGCGGAGGCGGGGACGGCTCCCTAAATCCTCAGACCTCTACCCTTTGCTGGCGTCACCATGGGACAGAAGATCCACCCTTTTGGCTTCCGCCTCGGCATCATCAAGGAACACCGCAGCCGCTGGTTTGCCGACCCGGCCCACTACCCAGCGCTGCTGCAGGAGGACGACTACATCCGCACCTACCTAACCAAGAAGTTGAGCAATGCTGGTCTAGCTGACATTCTCATCGAGCGCAAAGCCGATCAAATCGACCTAGAAATCCGAGCTGCGCGACCTGGAGTAGTGGTCGGTCGGGGTGGATCCGGCCTTGAAGAGCTGCGCCAGGGCTTGCAGAAAGAGCTAAGCCTGCGCGGCAGCCCTGGCAGAACCATCCGCATTAACGTAGTCGAGGTTACCCGTCCTGATGCTGAGGCGACGCTGTTGGCGGAAAACATTGCCCAGCAGTTGGAGCGGCGGATTGCCTTTCGCCGCATTGTCCGCCAGGTCATCCAACGAGCTCAGCGGGCCGGCGTGCAAGGGATCAAAGTCCAAGTTGCCGGTCGGCTGAATGGCGCCGAAATTGCCCGCAGCGAATGGACGCGGGAAGGCCGGATCCCTCTGCATACCTTGCGGGCAGACATTGACTATGCTGAGCGCGTTGCTCAGACCACCTATGGCGTCATTGGGGTCAAGGTCTGGGTCTTCAAAGGGGAAATTCTTCCTGGCCAGGAACGTCTCGAAGCAAAAGTTCCCTTGCCGCAGGCCAAGCGTCGGCAGCAGCGGCGACGGC
Organism: Synechococcus sp. H70.1; assembly: GCF_047502705.1. Lineage (NCBI taxonomy): Bacteria > Bacillati > Cyanobacteriota > Cyanophyceae > Synechococcales > Synechococcaceae > Synechococcus > Synechococcus sp. H70.1. The sequence continues at coordinate 17,236 of NZ_JANSIV010000090.1, read as the reverse complement.
CTACCTTTGAAGACCGCTCAGCAGCCGAGGCCTAAGGGCCAAGAGCGGAACCCCTACTGCAGTTGACTTAAGGAGCGGCCATGTTAAGCCCCAAACGAACCAAATACCGTAAACAACAGCGTGGGCGCATGAAGGGCAAGGCAACCCGTGGCAACCGCATTAGCTTTGGGGAATATGGCCTGGTGGCCCTAGAACCTGCCTGGATTACGGCACGACAGATCGAGGCCAGCCGTCGGGCCATGAGTCGCTACGTTCGGCGGGGAGGCCAGATCTGGATCCGCATCTTTCCCGACAAGCCCGTTACCCGCAAGCCTGCCGAAACCCGCATGGGATCCGGCAAAGGCAACCCCGAATATTGGGTTTGCGTTGTCAAGCCGGGCCGCATCCTCTTTGAAATGGGGGGAGTTCCCGAAGCAACGGCCCGCGAGGCCATGCGCCTGGCCGCTCACAAGCTGCCCATCAAAGTTAAGTTTGTTACCAAAGCCGACTTTGAGAAGCCAGAACTTGCTCAGGAAGCAGCCGGAGAAGCTCCGGAAGTGTCAGCTAGCGCCGTCTAGAGGAGGAGAGTTAGCCATGCCTATGCCTAAAATTGCCGATGCCCGCGCTCTCTCCGACGAAGAATTGGCCCAGGAGATCTATGCCGTCAAAAAAGAGCTGTTCGAGCTGCGTTTGCAGCAAGCCACAGGGCAGCTCAACCAACCTCACCTCATTCGCTTGCGCAAGCACAAGCTGGCCCAACTGCTGACTGTGGAGGCAGAGCGCAAACGCGGCAAATCCTTGTCCTCAAGTCAGGCTAAGAAGGAGGAGTGATGCCTGCTCGTGAAAAGATTGGCATTGTTGTCAGCAACAAAATGCAAAAGACAGTGGTTGTTGCCGTGGAAAACCGGGTTGCCCACCCAAAATACGGCAAGATTGTCGTCAAAACTAAAAAGTTTAAAGCCCACGACGAGGAAAACCGCTGTCAGGAGGGGGATCTGGTGCGCATTGTTGAAACCCGCCCCCTCAGTCGTACCAAGCGCTGGCGGGTGGTTGAGATCCTAGAGGAAGGGAAGAAGCCATGATTCAGCAGCAAACCATGCTAACGGTAGCCGACAACACCGGTGCCCGCAAACTCATGTGTATCCGCGTCCTAGGCAGCAGCGGCCGCCGCTACGCCAGCCTGGGGGATGTCATTGTTGGCGTTGTCAAAGACGCCCTGCCTAATATGCCGGTTAAAAAATCCGATGTGGTCAGGGCCGTTGTCGTCCGCACTGTGGATACTGTACGCCGCCCCGATGGCACCTGTATCCGCTTTGACGACAATGCTGCTGTGATCATCAACAACGACGGCAACCCCCGTGGAACCCGCGTCTTTGGTCCTGTAGCCCGCGAGCTGCGGGAGAAAAACTTTACCAAGATCATCTCGCTTGCTCCGGAGGTTCTGTAATGGTTCGCCCTCTTAAGCCCAGCCAAATCCGACGACTCATCCGGCAGCCTGGCGTTCGCAAGCACCGCAACAGTCTGCGCTACAAGATGCGCATCAAAAAAGGAGATCTCGTTCAGGTAATCTCAGGTGACGACAAAGGCAAAGTTGGCGAGGTGCTGCGGGTCTTCCCCGAACGCAACATGGTTTTGGTGGAAGGGGTTAACATCGTTACCTACCACCGCAAGCCGCAGCGGGAAGGGGAAAAGGGCCGGATTGAGACCAAGGAAGCCCCCATCCATGCTTGCAAGGTAATGCTCTATTCCAAGAAGCACGAGGTTGCCAGCCGGGTCGGCTACCAAATCACCGCCGATGGCCGCAAAGTCCGCGTGCTCAAGAAAACTGGCGAGATCCTTGACTAGAGGGTTGGGAGAGCTCTGACCCAGCCCAGAGCAAGAAGGAGAACCTGCCATGCCTCAGCGTCTGCAAGTCCTCTACCATACCGTCATTGTCCCCAAGCTGCAAAAAGAGCTGGGCTACACCAACATCCACCAAGTGCCTCGCTTGGAGAAAATTGTCATCAATCGTGGCTTGGGAGAGGCCTCCCAAAATGCCAAAGCCTTGGAATCTTCCATTGCTGAGATTAGCGCCATTACTGGCCAGCGCCCTGTGATTACTCGCGCCAAGAAGGCCATTGCTAGTTTCAAGATCCGCAAGGGCATGCCCGTTGGCTTGATGGTAACCCTGCGGCGGGAGCGGATGTATGCCTTTTTGGATCGCCTCATTAATCTGGCTCTGCCGCGCATCCGCGACTTCCGCGGCGTCAACCCCAAATCCTTCGACGGGCGCGGCAACTACACCCTTGGAATTCGCGAGCAACTGATCTTCCCTGAGGTCAACTACGACTCTGTTGACAAGATCAGAGGCATGGACATCTGTATTGTGACCACCGCTAAGACCGATGAAGAGGGCCGTGCCCTGCTCAGAGAGTTCGGCATGCCCTTTGCTTCTTAGACTTACCCCCACAAAAAATTCTCCCCACCAATCTTTCCAGGAGCACTAACCCACCCATGGCCCACACCAACGACACAATTGCCGACATGCTCACCCGCATTCGCAATGCCACTATGGCTCGGCACGAATCGGTGGCGGTTCCGGCCACGCGTATGACCCGTAGCATTGCCCGGGTTCTCCACGAGGAAGGTTTTGTCAGTAGCTGGAGGGAGGAGGGAGAAGGGATCCAAGCGCGGATTGTGCTGCAGTTGAAGTACAAAGGCAAAGGCAAAGACCGCCGACCCATCATCAATGGTCTCAAGCGGGTAAGCCGGCCTGGCCTGCGGGTTTACTGCGGCCACAAAGAACTGCCGCGGGTGCTGGGAGGAATTGGGATCGCCATTATCTCCACCTCCAGTGGCATTATGACTGACCGGGATGCTCGCAAGCGGGGCATCGGCGGTGAAGTGCTCTGCTACGTCTATTAAGGTTTTCCTTGTCAGGAGTGGCTCCATGTCTCGTATCGGCAGACGCCCCATCCCTCTTCCCACCAAGGTGGAGGTTCAAATTGAGGGTCAACAGATCTCGGTCAAAGGCCCAAAGGGGCAGCTACTGCGCACTCTGCCCCCCCTGATTGCTGTGCGTCAAGAGGACCAAAGACTCCTGGTCAGCCGGGTCAACGAGTCCCGGCCGGCCCGCCAACTGCACGGTCTCTGCCGCACCTTGATTGCCAACATGGTTGAGGGGGTATCCAAAGGATTTGAGCGCAGGCTGGAATTGGTTGGGGTGGGCTACCGCGCTTCCACGCAGGGCAACAAGTTGATCCTAAACGTTGGCTACAGCCACCCAGTGGAGATCCCTTTCCCCCCCGGGATCCAAATCTCTGTGGAAGGCAACAACGTCATCGTTGTCTCGGGCATTGACAAAGAGCTGGTGGGCAATACAGCAGCACGCATTCGGGCTGTGCGGCCGCCCGAGCCCTACAAAGGTAAGGGGATCCGCTACCTCGGGGAACAGGTTCGCCTCAGAGCAGGTAAGTCCGGCAAAGGGAAGAAATAGCCATGAAAGCCAACCGCAAACTCACCACCCAACGTCGCCATCGCCGCATTCGCCGCAAGGTTTCCGGCACTCCCGAGCGGCCTCGTTTGGCTGTGTTTCGCTCCCATCGCCACATCTATGCTCAGGTAATCGACGATGTAGCCCAACGTACTCTGGTTTCTGCCTCCACGCTGGACAAGGAGCTGCGGGGAGCCTTCCAAAACATCAGCACGGCCACGCGGGAGGCTGCCGCCATTGTGGGGCGTGCGGTTGCTCAGCGAGCTCTACAGGCGGGCATTTCTCGAGTAGTTTTCGACCGCGGCGGCAAGCTCTACCACGGACGGGTCCAGGCCCTGGCGGAAGCTGCCCGGGAAGCAGGCTTACAGTTCTAGTTCCTAAGGAAATGGCTTATGGCTGAGCAAAAAGAACGTCGCAGAAGCAAAAAAAGCCGCGAAGAACAAACCGCCGAGTGGCAGGAGCGGGTTATTCAGATCCGACGTGTCTCCAAAGTAGTCAAAGGCGGCAAAAAGCTAAGCTTCCGCGCTGTGGTGGTGGTAGGCAACGAGCGGGGGCAAGTAGGAGTTGGTGTGGGCAAAGCCAACGATGTGCTGGGAGCAGTGCGCAAGGGAGTCGTTGATGGCAAAAAGCACTTGATTGAGGTGCCCCTGACCAAAGGCCTGTCTGTACCCCATCCCATGCGGGGATCGGGCGGTGCCGCCACAGTTTTGGTGATGCCAGCCGCTCCCGGCACAGGAGTCATTGCTGGGGGGGCCGTGCGCACCGTTTTGGAACTGGCAGGCGTGCGCAATGCCTTGGCCAAGCAGCTGGGCTCTAGAAACCCCCTCAACAACGCCCGTGCTACCATTGACGCCCTGCGGCGGATGCGCACCTTTGAGCAGGTAGCTGAAGATAGAGGGATCGACATGCGCCGCCTGTTGAGTAGGTAAGGAGGTTAGGATGCGACTGGAAGATATTCGCCCCCAACCAGGATCGAAGCGGCGGCGGCGGCGGCTAGGCCGTGGCATTGCTGCTGGCCAGGGAGGTTCTTGCGGTAGAGGAATGCGAGGACAAAAGGCCCGCACAGGAGGAGGTACCCGGCCAGGTTTTGAGGGAGGTCAGACGCCCCTCTATCGGCGGCTACCTAAGCTCAAGCATTTCCCCCGCTACGTGCGACCCCCGCAGTACACCCTAGTTAACCTGCGCGCCCTGGCAGCCCTGCCTGCCGGCAGTGAGGTGACTCTAGAAAGCCTACTGGAGCGGGGGATCGTGACCACCAACGATGGCCCCCTGAAGATCTTGGGGGACGGAGAAGTGGGCGTGCCCCTAACCATCCGAGCTGCTGCCATTACTGCCTCGGCCAAAGCCAAAGTTGAAGCTGCCGGAGGCCAGGTGGAGATTGTGGCATCTCGGCCTGCCCGCTCCTAGGTTGACCGCAGTTTTTTGGCAGCCCTGGGTTTTGCCGACTTCCCCATCAACGGCGTAGAGTGGTAAGTAGCTCACCTGGCCCTTTGCTTCTGCGAGGTTTTCCTTATCTATGGCTTACACACGAGGCTCTACTCCCTCCGCTCAAGAGACCTTCATGCAGATGGCGATGGCCTCTGGCCTGCGCAGCCGTCTGTTGCTGACCCTAGGCCTCTTGTTGTTGGTGCGGCTGGGCATCTACATTCCCATCCCCAGCATTGACCGCGCTCGCTTTGCTGCCGAAGCTGCCAGCAGCCCAGTGTTTGGCTTTCTGGATGTCTTCTCAGGCGGTGGCATCTCCGCCCTGGGGATCTTTGCCCTTGGCATCCTGCCCTTCATCAACGCCTCAATTATCATGCAGCTGCTGGTTTCAGCCATTCCGGCTCTGGAGAACCTGCAGAAAAACGAGGGAGAGCAGGGGCGGCGGCAGATCTCTCAGTACACCCGTTACGTTACGCTCCTCTGGGCCATCCTCCAGGGTATTGGCATCTCCTTCTGGGTGCGGGAGTTTGCCAATACCAGCAATGAGCTGGCCTTTATGGCCTCTACCACCCTGGCCCTAGCAGCAGGCTCTATGTTTGTCATGTGGCTGGGGGAAATGATCACGGAGAAGGGAGTGGGCAGTGGGCCGTCACTGCTGATTTTTGTCAACATTGTTGCTACGTTGCCGCGCGCCCTTGGCCAAACCATCAGCCTGGCTCGTGCCGACAGCAGCACCATTGGGGGTATCCTGCTGTTGACGGCTGTCTTCCTGGCTACCATTGTTGGCATTGTCTTTGTCCAGGAGGGCAGCCGCAAAATTCCTGTCGTCTACGCCAAGCGCCAGGTGGGCAACAAGCTGTTCCGGGAGCAGAAGAGCTACCTGCCCCTGCGGCTTAACCAGGGGGGCGTGATGCCCATCATCTTTGCCTACTCCGTGCTCTCCCTACCTTTGGCTTTGGCCCAGTATACCCAGAACCCAACCTTAATCCAGGTGGCCAACTTTCTCTCCCCCACTTCTTGGTTTTACATCCCCTTCTACTTCCTGCTCATTCTCTTCTTTAGCTACTTTTACGCTTCCTTAATCATCAATCCAGCGGAACTGGCGCAAAACTTGAAGAAACTGGGTGCTAGCATCCCGGGAGTGCGTCCAGGCAAGGCCACGGCTGAGTACATCGAAGGGATCCTCAACCGGCTAACCTTGCTGGGGGCGTTGTTTTTGTGTGCAGTGGCCATTATCCCCACAACAGTAGAGCGGGCAACGGGGATCACCACTTTCCAAGGTTTGGGGGCCACTTCGCTGCTCATTCTGGTAGGGGTAGCAATTGAAACCTCCAAACAAATCCAAACCTACGTCATTTCGCAGCGTTACGAAGGGATGGTCAAGCAGTAGTGCTGAGGTTAATCTTTTTGGGACCACCAGGAGCAGGCAAGGGCACGCAGGCGGAGCGCCTGTCAGCCATCTACCGTACCCCCAAAATTTCCACCGGCGATCTGCTGCGGGCAGAGGTCAAAGCTCAGACCCCGCTGGGACAGCAAGCCAAGGTGTACATGGATGCAGGGGAGCTAGTGCCCGATGAGGTGTTGATTGGGATGGTCAAAGGCCGGTTGCAGCAGTTGCCGGAGCAGGGCTGGATCCTGGACGGCTTTCCCCGCACCTTGGCGCAGGCGGAGGCTCTAGAAGAGCTGTTGCGGGAGCTGGGGCAGGACTACGACCACGTCCTCAACCTAGAGGTACCTGACGAAGTGGTGGTGGCACGGCTATTGGCTCGCGGCAAGGAGCAGGGGCGCAGCGACGATGCGGATGAGGCCGTTATCCTCAAACGCCTGCAGGTGTATCGGCAGCAAACCGCTCCTCTCATTGATTTTTACGAGGCGAAAGGCCGTCTGCGGCGGATTAACGGCAACCAGCCGATGGAAGTGGTTCAGCAGCACCTCCAGACCCTTTTGGAAAGCTGCAGGAGGACAGCATGAGCAAGACGGGGGCTGGAAATCCATCCCGGCCAGGATCTTGGCGACAGGGGCTGCAGCTCATTGAGATCAAATCTCGCCGGGAAGTGGAGAGAATGCGCCAGGCTGGGCGAGTGGTGGCCCAGGTGTTGCAGGAAATTGCCGAGCGTCTGGAGCCAGGCTGGACAACTGCAGACATCGATGCCTATGCTGAGCGGCGGGTAGCAGAATTGAATGCCCTACCCAGCTTCAAGGGCTACTACGGCTTTCCCGCCTGCGTCTGCGTCAGCATCAACCATGAAGTGGTGCACGGGATCCCTAGCCCCCACAAAGTGGTGCAGCCGGGGGACATCGTTAAGGTGGACCTTGGCGCCATGGTTGAAGGCTGGCATGCGGATTCTTGCATCACCATTGGCCTAGAGCCCCTCAGCGAGGCCGCCCGCGATCTCATCGACACAGCGGCACAGGCTCTGCAGGTGGGCATTGCGCATGTTCGCCATGGGGTTTGGCTGCAGGATGTCTCAGGTGCCATTGAAGACTATATTCAGGGGCGGGGCTACTCCGTGGTGAAGCAGTATGTTGGCCATGGCGTGGGTCGCAACTTGCACGAAGAGCCGCAGTTTCCCCACTACCGCACCCCCGAGCTACCCAATCCCAAGCTGCGGGCCGGCATGACGCTGGCCATTGAGCCCATGGTTACTGCCGGGGGAGAAGCCACCCGTGTGCTACCGGATCGCTGGACGGTGGTGACAGTGGATGGTTCCTGGTCAGCCCAGTTTGAGCACACCATTCTGGTTACCGAGTCTGGAGCTGAGATTTTGACCGATCGCACTCCCTTTCAGTCCTAGGGAGTTCCCCCATGAAGGACTGCAACAGCTAGGATAGAAGGAGTAGAGTATTGTTTCGGCTCTTAACCCGCTCTTAACAGCGGAGAGGAGAGCGAGGAAATTGTTGTCGTTGGATAAGGAGGGTTACTTGGCTAAGGAAGACGCTATTGAAGTGGAAGGGGTAGTTACGGAGTCCCTACCCAACGCTATGTTCCGCGTGGATCTGGACAATGGCTTTAACGTTCTTGCCCACATCTCGGGCAAGATCCGCCGCAACTACATCAAGATCCTGCCCGGCGACCGGGTGAAGGTAGAGCTCAGCCCCTATGACCTCAACAAAGGGCGGATTACCTACCGCCTTAAGAAAAACTAGGCCCTCCCCCTGCCCCTGGGGCAGTAAAAGCCGGGTCTAGCGCTCTGCACTGCTAGGCAGTTCTCCCAACGAGGCCGCAGCAGGCAAAAAGGCCGAGGGCCTGCTTTACAATAGGCCAGCTCCGCCTCTTGGGAGGCTGGGCTCTAGTTCCCTACCTGAGGTTAGGTAGCCGCTTCACCCATTAAGTGGGATCGCCAGCGCTCTCCTTGGAGGGATCTAAACTTTCAGGGGGAGGGGGAGGTTCTTCTTCTTTAGGGTACTCCTGCTCCCACGCCGGTTGTTCAGAGACAGGAGAGGGGGGAGGTGGCACGGGTTCGGGCGGGAGTTCAGACTCGGTGTCCTCCTCCCCATATTCGTCTTCGTATTGTTTCTCTGCCTCAGCGTCAGCAGCAGACCGGGGCAGAGCAGGGGCAGAGGCGGCTGCAGCCAGCCAGGGAGGTTTGCCCAAGCCCAGGGTCTCCAAAATTCCTTTGGACAGTTGGGTTAGGCGGCTCTCAGCGCCATCGGCCACAATGAGGCGCTCGCTGCCCACAGCGATGATCTCCTCGGCAGGGAGTAGATAAGTACTAAGGATAAAGCCGGGCAAAAAGGTCAGACCAAGGTTGGAGAGGATCAAACCCGTGATTTGGCCGGAGACAGAGTTGAATTCGAAATCTTTGACTTTGCCGAGGCGGATCCCTTCTTCAGTTACCACCTCACTGCCAACCACTTGGCTGAGGCCTTCCAAGTCCAGGTTGTCAAACACCTCATCACTAGGGACGAGGATGGCATCTTGGCCCAAGGCAGTTACCTGACGCAGCTCTAGTAAACGCGGCGATCCAGCAAAGGCCTTTTCCAGAACCCCCAGCACGAGGACTTGCCTGGCTTCCAGATCTGCCCAAACTTCGCTAACCACCCCGAGCCGGGCCGCATTGGCTTGGCTAATCACCTGCGTTCCCAGAACCTGTGACCGCCGACAAACCTCTGGTCGCACCAGCGCAACAGATCCTTTCCCAGTCGTCATGGTGGTTTCCCCGTCGTGAGTCGAAGCTTCGCGTCAGTGGGCTGGTCATCCGGCCCCAGGCACCAAAATCAAGTTAATAGTACCATTGCCTGTCCCCTCCCTTGCGGGCGGCTGGGATCGGATCCCGGAGAATTTGCTCACTCCAGGCCAAAAACCGCTCCGTCATGGCCTGCAGGGAATAGTGCTGTTCTACCTGGTGTCGGCAGCGGCTGCGGTCAAGGCTATCCAGGCGTTCTACAGCCCTTACCAAGGCGGCCACGTCGTCTGGCTCCACCACCCAGCCAGTCTCGCCATCGCTAACAATTTCCGCTGGCCCCCCACGGCGGTAAGTAATCACCGGCACGCCACAAGCTAAGGCTTCCACTGCCACCAGGCCAAAGGCTTCCACCCACTTGGGCGTCATGATCAAGGCAGAGCATTGGCCCAAGAGCCGCTGCATTTGGGAAGTGGGCAAAAACCCCCGGTAGTCCAATTGGGCCCGCGGGTACTGTGCTTGAATCTGCTGCCAGTAGGCTGGGTCTTGCAGGTGGCCCAGGATCAGTACCGGCCTTCCCGTCTTCTCGGCCAGGGCAGCGCAGTCTTCCAGGCCCTTTTCTGGGGCAATGCGGCCAACCCAACACAGGGATCCGTTTCCCTCCGCCACAAAGTCGTAGCGGCTGAGGTCGACGCCGCAGGGCAAATAGACAAAGGGATCCCGCCCCGCCGCCATCTGGGCGCGGGCAAAGGCAAAGGTCTGAGCTTGCGCCCGCGAGTGCACTGCCAGCCGACCTGGGTAGCGGTAGGCAATGTGCTCCAGGGCCTGATCGATGGCGTCGCTAAGGGATCCCATGCTGACAATATGGGCCAGGGGGGTGCGGAAAAAATCCGTCAGGTAGAAGGAGAGCCAGTCGTAGCTCCAGTTCACGATGAGCTCGAACTGATCCTGCAATTGGGCAGCCCGCTGCCATAGGTTGGCCACTAGGGAAGGGGTGGAGATACAAACCGGCTGGTCGCGGCGCTGGCTTTGGGCATAGGGCGGGGGGAGGCCTGTAACTGTCTCGATAACTCCCTCTGGCAAGTCGGCACTGTGGGATCCCGCAGGTGCTAGCACGCGCACCTCGGCTCCCCTCTCCAGCAGGCTACGCGCCAAGTTGACAAGGTTGAGCTCTACCCCCCCGCCAGCCCCCGATCCCAGAGGCCCAACGGGGGTGGAGACAAACAAGAAGCGGTGGGGACGAATCATGGGCGGCCTTGCAGGCTCGACCCCTTGCTGGCTAGTTTGGCTAACCCGAGGGGGACAAGGTCAGGTTCTGGCCACGAAGATTTCCCCCTTCTCCACCTTGACCTTATAGGCAGTCAGGTCGGCATCGGCTGGGCCGCGAGTACGGCTGCCATCAGCAGCAAAAGCTGAGCCATGACAGGAGCAGACAAAGTTCTTACCTCGCCACTCCACCTCGCAGCCAGCGTGGGGACAGGTTGCATCCAGAGCCAGTACGGAGTCCGCTTTTTTGGGATCCTTGACCAGCCACAGGGTGGCGGTGTTGTCACCAAAGGCGTTTTCCACCTTGAAGGGACCTTTTTCAAGATCGGCAACTGTTGCAACCTTTACAAATTGCGGCTCGGCAGCCTTGGGGCTGGCAGGGGCGCCCTGGGCAAGGGCCCGGTCAAAACGGCGCCGCGCCAAAGCAGGCAGCAGGCCCATTAGCGCGCCAAAGCCTAGCGCTAGCCAGCGCAGAAAACCGCGACGATTACTGTACATGGCCATTGGCTCCTTGGATAGGGCAAAGTTGCGGCTAGGAAGCGGCTCAAGCCTGGCCTCCCCATGGGGGTGCCAGCACATTGGCCACTTTAATTTTGGTGCACTTTTTGGTGGACTGGAATTGCTTTAGCCAGCGCCAAGCCGCACTTTCGTTGGCAGTTGCCAAGGAGGCCCCCTCTAAAAAAGAGAGCAACGGCCTTGCCCTTGCAGCAGAGGGGCTAACTAGGGGATCTTGCGAAGGTGGCGGCGGCGTTCCTCATATTCTGCACGGGTAAGCAAGCCCTGCCTCAACTGGAGCTCCAACTGCTGCTCGGGATCCTGGACTTCCCGCCCTTTCGCGCTGCTCCAGTCCAGCTCGATGAGATCCCGGTTGAAGCGAAAATCAAAGTCCTCATTGGTCATGGTAAGCAGCCACAGCCCTTCTAGCAGGCAGAGGGCGCGCAACCCATAGCTGAGGATCTGCAGGGGAATAGAGGGGACAAACACCATCAGCCCCACCAGCAAGTACACCCAACCCCAGCGCTTGTGGCCCATGTAGAAGCGCTGCAGTCCCGGGATCAGCACCCCCAGCACTGCCAGCCAGCCGGCTGCCTCGCGGACCAAGCGCTGACGTTTTTGAAGAGGGGTATCGGAGCCCTCGCTCTCGGCCATACCCTGCCCCACCTATACGTGCCACCAGGCTAGCGCAGTTTCCAAGGGCTTGACAGAGGGGGAGGGAACACCAGCGCCTGCCGCGTATACTTGATGGGGGCAGATCGGAGGGCAAAGATGGCAGAGCGGGAGCTGGCCGTAGCAATCTTGGCAGCGGGCAAGGGCACCCGTATGCGGTCGCAGTTGCCCAAGGTGCTGCACAAGCTGGGATCCCTGTCTTTAATCGAGCGGCTGCTGCGCACGGTGCTGGCCTTAGAGCCGCAGCGCTGTCTGGTGATTGTGGGTTACGGGCAGGAGCAGGTGCGCCAAACCCTACAGGGGTACCCGGTTGAATTTGTGGAGCAGGCCCAGCGACTGGGCACCGGACACGCGGTGCAGCAGCTTCTGCCTGTCCTTGGCAACTTTCAAGGGGATCTGCTGGTGGTTAATGGCGATGTGCCCCTGCTGCGGGTGGAAACCCTGCAGGCACTGGTGGAACGCCACCGCCAAGTCCAGCCGGATGTGACCTTGCTCTCGGCCCAGGTGGCGGATCCCTATGGCTATGGGCGAGTGTTTTGCGATGCCCAGCAGCGGATCCTGGAGCTGGTGGAAGAGCGGGACTGCACCCCGGCCCAACGGCAAAATCGCCGCGTCAACAGTGGCGTGTACTGTTTCCATTGGCCGGCCCTGGCCCGGGTACTGCCCCGTTTGGAGCGGAACAACGCCCAGCAGGAGTACTATCTCACCGACGCGGTTAAGCTGCTGGAGAAAGCCATTGCCTTGGACGCCGAGGATCCGCGGGAAATTATCGGCATCAACGATCGCCGCCAACTGGCCCAAGCCCATCAGATTTTGCAGGATCGCCTCAAGGAAGCCTGGATGGAGGCAGGGGTAACTTTTGTGGATCCCGATAGCGTCAGCTTGGAAGAGACAGTGGAATTGGCCCCGGATGTGGTGATCGAAGCCCAGACCCACCTGCGGGGGAAGTGCCGCATCGGGCCGCGTACTCGCTTGGGGCCGGGCAGTTGGATTGACTCCAGCACCATCGGCTCCGATTGCCACATCCTCTACTCGGTGGTCAGCCACAGCCAGATCGGCAACCATGTCTGGATAGGGCCCTATGCCCATATCCGCCCCAATAGCTGCATTGGCGACGGCTGCCGCATTGGCAACTTTGTGGAAGTTAAAAACACCCAGATTGGCTCCCACACCAATGCCGCCCACCTGGCCTACTTGGGTGACGCCAAGCTGGGATCCCAAGTCAACATCGGCGCTGGCACGGTCATTGCCAACTACGACGGCCAGCAGAAGCACTTCACAGAAATCGGGGATCGTAGCAAAACAGGGGCCAACTCGGTGCTGGTGGCCCCTCTCAAGGTGGGATCCGATGTCACCATTGCCGCCGGCTCCACCATCCCTGCCCGCTACCCTGTACCCGACGACTGCCTGGTGATTGCCCGTGCCTACCCGGTGGTCAAGCCCGGCTGGCGACCGGGGAGCGCTGCTGCTGGCCGTCCCCAGCCTCTACCCCCAGGATCCCTTAGGATCTACCCCATGCGCCTGCTGCCCGGCCAAGACCTCAAGCAGGAGCTGGAGCGTTTTGCCCGCCAACAACCCCTGCAGGCAGCCTTTGTCCTCAGTGCTGTTGGCAGCCTCAGCCAAGCCACCCTGCGTCTAGCCGACCAAACGGAGGATTACTTGTTGGCCGAGCGCCTGGAGATCCTGGCCTTGAGCGGATCCCTATGCCCGGACGGCGTCCATCTTCATCTTACTGTTGCCGATGCCCAGGGCCGAACTTGGGGAGGGCACCTGCGCCCTGGCTGCCTCATCTACACTACCGCCGAAATTGTCCTTGCCGACAGCCCGGAGTACCGTTTCTCCCGACAGTTGGATCCGGCCACCGGCTACCGAGAGTTGCACGTTGAAAGGGTGGCCCCGCAGCCGTTCCAGGCAGTAGGAGAGGGCTGAGCTGGTATATTGGCTAACGTAGCCTTGGGTTGCAGGCACCCTAACCGGTACTGACCTAGCCATAGGGGGGTATTCAGCATGCCCCGAGTGACCACTGCCGAGGAGCTACTGGCAAACTACGCCGCTGGCGAGCGCAACTTCCCAGAATCGAACCTGGTGGGGGTGGACCTGGTGCGCGCCACGCTGCAGGGGGCCAACCTAAGGGGAGCCAACCTCTCCTTTGGCAAGCTGAGCGGGGTTAACTTGCAGGAGGCGGATCTGCGCGGCGCCGATCTCAGCTCCGCCAACCTGATGGGCGCCAACCTGCGCGGTGCCAACCTTTGGGAAGCCAACCTCATCGGCGCTGACCTCAGCTTTGCCGACTTGCGGGAAGCCAACTTGCACGGGGCCTACCTTTGGGAAGCCAAGCTGACCCGTGCGCAACTCCAGGGGGCGGATCTAAGTGGGGCAAAAATAGGTGGAGCGGTGCTGATTGGCGCTGACCTCAGCGGCGCCATCCTGCCCGATGGCACAGTACAGCCCTGGGCTGCTCCGTCAGCAAACAAGGCAGAATAGAACTGTTGCAAGTAGCTCCTCTCATGTTCCTGCTATTTAACTTGCTCCTGACTTTGCTGCTGGCTTTGGGAGTGGCAGTCCTGGCTGGCCAAAACTTGACCTCCTGGACAGTGCAGTTTTTGCTGTGGCGCTCGGTGGAGCTACCCCTGGGATTGCTCATTGCCGCTGCGATTGGTCTGGGCCTGCTGAGCGTGGGACTAAAGTCTTTGCTATGGCCTGAGCGGAACTTTTTCCTGATTGCCCGCCAATTGCAGGAGCGGCTGCAGCAACTGGAGGGCCAGGAGCTGCCGCCTGCTTAGGGCGCAATCTTCTGGGGCGGGAATGGCCTACCCTCTTACAAGCGCGTAAGCTGAGAAAGGCTCCCTTCGCTTTTGTTGTCAGCAGTGCCTAGCCGAGGTGACAACTATGTCTTCTTCCCCATCCTCCCCCCAAGACCCGCGCGCTCTGCGCAAAGCCCTGCGCAGCTCTAGTACATACTTTGCTAAAGGATTTGAAGAGTACAAGGATCAGGCCCAACAGGAGCTGCAAACGACTTACAAAAGCCGCCTCGTGGAGCAGATCCGCAGCCAGTCTTACCGCTATCAGCGGGGGGATATCACCATCCATCTGGCCAAAGCGTTTGGTTTTTGCTGGGGGGTGGAGCGGGCGGTGGAGTATGCCTACGAAGCGCGGCGCCGCTTTCCAGATCGTCAAATCTGGATCACCAACGAGATCATCCACAACCCCCTGGTTAACCGGCACTTGCAGGAGATGGGGATCCGCTTTGTGGAGAAAGGCCCGGACGGCAAGAAAGACTTTTCCCAAATCCGACCGGAAGACGTGGTCATTTGGCCTGCCTTCGGGGCAAGTGTCTCGGAAATGGAGTTTTTCCGCTCCCAGGGCAATGAGATTGTCGATACCACCTGTCCCTGGGTGTCTCGCGTGTGGAACCAGGTGGACAAACACCGCGCTGCCCAGTTCACCTCCATCATCCACGGCAAGTACGACCACGAAGAGACCGTGGCCACTAGCTCCTTTGCCGGAAAGTATCTGGTGGTGCTGAATCTAGAGGAAGCTGAATGGGTTGCCCGCTACATTTTGGAAGGGGGGGATCGAGAAGAATTTCGGCGACGCTTTGGCAAGGCTACCTCCCCTGACTTTGATCCGGATCGGGACCTGGAGCGGATTGGTATCGCCAACCAGACCACGATGCTGGAAGGGGAAACTCGGGCCATCGCCAAGCTGTTTGAGACCACCATGCTGCGCAAATATGGCCCCCAGGAGCTGGACAAGCACTTCATGAGCTTCAACACCATCTGCAACGCCACCCAAGAACGGCAGGATGCCATGTTTGAGCTCCTGGAGCGGCCTTTGGATGTGGTGGTGGTCATTGGTGGGTTCAATTCCTCCAATACTACCCACCTGCAGGAAATCGCCCTCTCGAAAGGGCTGCCCTCTTATCATATTGATGGCCCCGACTGCATCCAACCTCCCAACCGCATCCGCCACAAGCCCCTCCACCAAGACCCGATTGTTACCGAGGGGTGGTTGCCCGAGGGGCCAGTGCAGATTGGGATTACCTCCGGTGCCTCTACCCCAGACCGGGTGGTAGAGGAGGTGATTCTGCGCATCTTTGCCCTGCGCGAACAGCAGCAGATCCCTGCCCAGTTGCCAGGATGAGGCTGGGATCCGCTTCCTCTCCCCCTAGGGACACTTGGGCGTGCTCACCACTCTTTTTCAGGTCTATCTCCCCCTGCTGGGCTGGACGCTGCTGGGGTTCCTCCTGCAGAGGGGGCTGCCCCCTACTTGGAGCCGCTGGCTGGCCCCCCAAGTTCTAGGCCGCTTCATGTTTTGGGTGGGGGTGCCCCTGGGCACAATTGGGTTTATGCGGGGGGCAGATCTCTCGGGCCAGATCTGGGTGGCGCCTTTGGTCTGCTGGCTGGCCACAGGGCTGGGGTTTGCCCTAGCCGCCGCCTGGCTGCAGTGGCAACACCACACCTGGCAGGGGAAGAAGGATTGGGATCCCTGGCTTTGGAGCAGAGCCCGGCGCGGCAGCTTCTATCTGACAGCCACCCTGGGAAATACGGGTTATCTGGGCTACCCCATCTGCTTGGCGGTGGGCGGGAGTGCCTACTTTGGCTGGGCTTTGTTTTACGACCTCTTGGGCACCCTCTTTACCGCCTATGGGCTGGGAGTGTGGGTGGGCAGCCGCTACAGCGCTTCCTTCCTCCCTCCCTGGGAGGCTCTGCTCCGTGTCCTGAGTAGCCCCACCCTCTGGGCTTTCTTTGTTGGCCTGGCCACCGCTCGCTACCCTCTGCCAGAATGGCTGGCCCAAGGGCTAACTGCCTTTGCCTGGAGCACGATTCCCTTGAGCCTGATCCTCTTAGGCATACGGCTAGCTCAAGTGCCCCACTGGGGATCTTTTCGCCCTGCCGCCGTGGCCCTCTTCATCAAAATTGTTCTTCTGCCCCTTTTGGTGGGCCTAGGGCTAGCCTTGACTCCCTATCCTCCTTTGGCCAAGCTGGTGCTGGTCTTGCAGACTGGCATGCCCCCTGCCATTGCCACCTTGGTGCTGGCGGAAGAATACGACTTGGATCGAGAGCTGACAGCAACAGCCTTGGCCATAGGCTACGTGGCGGCTTTGCTGACCCTACCCTTCTGGTTGCTGCTGTGGGGATCCTAGTAGGCCAAGTGAGATAGGGCCTGCTCCAGGTAATGGTGCACGAGGCGATCCAGCTCAGCTTCCCCCTGGGGCAGCTCCTGCCCCTGCAGCCATACCTGGAAGCCTGAACTTTCCACAATCGCTTGCCGCAATGACTTCCAAACTGCCTGCACAGGCTGGGCTGGAGTGGAGCTGAGAGCAGAACTGGTCATGATCCCCGCCGAAAGAGGTTAGCTCTAACCTTAGGATAGCCCGGGTTCAGCTTGGCTTTGGCTAGCTGGAATACAGTCTCTAAACCAGCAATTGGCTGCGCTGCTGGATGCGCAGAGTTGGCCCCAAGGCATTGAGGAGGGCAACGCCGTAGCTGCGGGCAACAATGCGGCTATCCAAAATGGCCACCCAGCGTTGAGGCAAGCCGGTGGCCTCGACTGCTTCGGATCCCTGCCGCAAGGGGGCGACAGCCCGCTGCAATTGGCTGGCTGCCACCGGCAAAAGGTATTGGCGAAACCAGTCCTGCCGGCTGCGCTGCAGATACTGCACTCTTGCGGCCACCCTAGGATCTTCCATCGAGGGAAACGGCAAGGTGGCAATGGCCAGCAGCTCTGGACAGGGTAGGCTCTGTCCCTTATACACCTCTGACGCAGCCCACGACTCCAGTCGTGTACAGGGCGCTGGTCG